>DAOTYX010000185.1:0-4962 GCA_034434635.1 Anaerolineae bacterium
GGGCAAAGACGCCATCCACTCCGGCAGCGATGTAGACCCGCCCCCCGCCGGTGACCGGCTGGACGTTGCGGGGGAGCGAGCCGCCGGTGGTCACTTTGCTGACGCCGCCGCTGGCGTCGACCCCGTTCCAGATCCAGCGCAGCCGCCAGGGATGGGGGACAACCTGCGCCGTATAGCCGGTGTGCTGGGCGTCGTGGGCGTGCTGGCTCCATTCGCGGGAGGCGTCGCCCGGGCAGTCCTCACACAGCACCAGCGGCAGGTGGAGCGGCGGCGGGGTGGGCAGCGCCTGGGCGTCGAGGCGGCGGGGAGGAACGGCGGCGACGCTGCCCAGCAGCAGCACCATCAGTATCGCAAGTAGGAAGATTACGACTTTGCTTCTCATCGCTTCGGTGATTGCACTCCGGTGAGCTGGGGAGCTCGGAAGAACGAGGACCCTATCGCATTCTTGAGGTCGTGTTCCAACCGCGAGGTCAGCATACGCGCCCCCAGGCCCGATTCTGCCATAGTATGGCCTGCCACGCAAGTGCGCCGCCGTGGACAGGTGGCGCTGGGCTAGAGCCCCCGCCCAGCACTGGCGCTTCAGGCCGGTGCTGCGTCGCCGGAGGCACTGGCGCTCCCCGCTGCGCCGCCGTGAACAGGCGGCGCTCGGTTGGCGGCGCGCCCGCGGGCGCGTCTGCGCCAGGCCGGTGGCAGGGCCGACCACGAATGGGGCCACGAATGCACGAATGGGCGCCTCTGCGTGGGGCGGGGGTAGAATCACTGAGGGCACTGAAGGGGTGGCCTGGGGAGGGGGGCCGACCACGAATGGGGCCACGAATGCACGAATATGTCCACCCTCCCGCAGGTGCAGAACCTGCGGGAGGGTTTGTGGCCGCGGTGGGCTCAGTGCTTCCGTGATACGAGGGGTGCTGGAGGGGTGCGTGTCGAACTGCGCCGGTTGTTAATGAGCGGACAACCTGCCCTTAAACGGACATTTACCGCTCATTCAAACCGCCTTGATGTGGCTTGTGTATGCTATCCTTGCTTCGCACAGAAACCACATTAGGAGGCGAGTCTATGCGTCGGTCAGCTCTCAGGACAGGTCTGTTCGCTTGGTTGATCCTCGTCATGCTTCTCACTGCCTGCACCGCAGGGCAAGCAGGCAAAGCGACGTCGGGCGAGATCACCGTCTACACGGCATTGGAGGACGACCAGATCGCGGTCTATCTCCCCTTGTTCAACCAGAAGTACCCGGACATCAAAGTCAACATCGTGCGCGATTCGACCGGCGTCGTCACCGCCAAACTGCTGGCCGAGAAGGACAACCCCCAGGCCGATGTCGTGTGGGGCTTGGCGGCCTCCAGTCTGCTCGTCGCCGATCAGCAGGGGATGCTCGAACCGTACGCGCCCGCCGGGCTGGAGAGAATCCGCCCCAACTTCCGCGATGCCAACAACCCGCCCCACTGGGTCGGCATTGACGCTTGGTTCTCGACCTTCTGCGTGAACACGGTCGAGTTGGAAGCCAAGGGCCTGCCGATGCCCAGCTCCTGGGCCGACCTGACCGACCCGGTGTACAGGGGCTACATCGTGATGCCCAACCCCAACTCCTCCGGCACCGGCTACCTATCGGTTTCCGCCATCCTGCAACTCATGGGTGAGGAGGAAGGATGGAAGTACCTCGACGCGCTGCATGAGAACATGGCTGTGTACACTCATTCGGGCTCCAAGCCGTGCAAGATGGCCGGCGCCGGCGAGACGGTGATCGGCATCTCCTTCGACTATCGCGCCATCAAGCAGAAGGCCGAGGGGCAACCCGTCGAGCCAGTGTTCCCGGCGGAGGGTTCCGGCTGGGAGATCGAGGCCAACGCGCTGATCAAGAAGGCCAACATCAATCCTGCCGCCCGCACGTTCCTGGATTGGGCGATCAGCGAGGAAGTGATGGCCCTGTACGCGGCCAGCTATCCCGTGACGGCGGCCGAGACCAGCGTCGCCATTCCTGATGGCTATCCGGCCGATCCGGTGGCGCAGCTCATCGAAAACGACTTCAACTGGGCCGCTGCCAACCGTGACAGAATACTGACCGAGTGGATCGCGCGCTACGACGCCAAGTCTGAGCCCGAGTAGGAACCCAGAGCGCGTCTGGGAGCGTGGGGATGGGAAAAGCATCGCGCTTTTCCCATCCGCCGCCTATAGTAGAGCCTATGACGGAACCCTATCTGCACATCGAATCGGTGAGCAAACGCTTTGGCTCAGTGCTTGCCCTGGACCGCGTCTCCCTGGAGATCCAAGAAGGGGAGTTTGTCTTCTTATTGGGGCCAAGTGGATGCGGGAAGACCACGCTGCTGCGCATCATCGCCGGGTTGGAAGAAGCGACGGAGGGCCGCATCATCCACGCCGGGCAGGACATCACCCAGCTGCCGCCCTCGAAACGGAACTTCGGGATCGTCTTTCAGTCGTACGCGCTGTTCCCCAACCTGACGGTGTACCAGAATGTCGCCTACGGCATGGAAAGCCGTCACGAGTCGAAGGACAAGATCAAGGCGCGGGTACATGAGCTGCTGGCGTTGGTGCGCCTGGAGGATTACGGGGACCGGTATCCGGCCCAACTCAGCGGTGGCGAGCAGCAGCGGGTGGCGCTGGCGCGGGCGCTCGCCATATCGCCCGGCCTGCTCCTGCTCGACGAACCGCTTTCGGCGCTGGATGCCCGTGTGCGCGCCAACCTGCGCATCGAAATCGCCCGCTTGCAGCGCCGCCTGGGCGTCACCACGGTGATGGTCAGCCACGACCAGGAGGAAGCGTTGACGATGGCCGACCGCGTGGTGGTGATGGAGCGGGGGCGCGTAGTGCAGGTGGGCAGCCCGGAGCACATCTACCATCATCCCGCCACGCCCTTCGTGGCCGATTTCGTCGGGCTGATGAACTTCCTGGCGGCGTCGGTGGTTTCCTCTGAGCGCAAGCAGGTGCGCGTGGGGGATGCCACGCTGCACCTCGAGCAGCCCATCGGAGAGACGCTCGGTCAGTCCATCACGCTGGCGATTCGGCCCGAGGAAGTGCGGGTCACGCATAACGGTCCGATGGGCAACGTGCTGCGGGCACGGGTGCAGGAAGTCGAGTTCATGGGGCCCTTCTACCGCCTGCATCTGCGGGTGGGGGAGAATGGGCGGGTGATTGCCTACATGCCGCCGGAGGACGCGCGCGGGACGACCTTTGGCGAGGGGACGGAAGTGTCGGTACATCTGCCCCCCCAGCACTTGCGGGTCTACCCGCCGCGCGCCGTGTCGGTGGGGTGAGGGCATGCAGCGCGCGCTTTCCCGCCACACGTCGCTCTCGGCCGTCCGCCGGGCGCGTCTGGGATTGAGCGAAGAGCATCTAAAGCGGCTGCTCATCTGGCTGGCGCTCGCCTGGTTGCTTCTGGGCGTTGTCGCGCCGATGCTGCTGCTCGTGCAGCCGCAAGAAGGCCGCGCACAACTGCGGGTCCTGCGTGTTCAGAAAAGCCACCGGATCGAGCACCTTGCCGAACTCTTGGCCAAACGCTGCGAGGGCCTGGTCGGTCGAGACTGCCGGCACCTGGTGTGACATTGCATTCTCTCCTGGTCATCGCGAGGGGTTAGCGCACCACCAGCACCGGGCAGGGCGCGTGCTTGGCGACATTCTCCACGGTGCTCCCCAGCAGGATCTCCGGCAAACCACGCCGTCCGCGACAGCCAATCACGATCAGACCCACCGCCAACTCCTCGGCCGCGGCCACGATCTCGCGCCACGGCACGCCGACCCTGAGATGGAAATCCACCGGCACACGGATCTCGCCCAATGCCTGGACCTCACGCCGCAGGTGATCCAGCACCCGCTGCTCGTACTGCGCCTGCAGCTGGCCCTCATTCGCGAAAGGATCCGCTGCGTCGTCCAGGATGAGTGGCATGTCCATCGGATCCACGACCGTGAGGGCGTGCAGCCTGCCGGCGCTGCACTCTGCGCACTGCACGGCCTGCCGTCCGGCGTGACGTGCCGGCTCGCTGAAATCGGTGACCCACAGAATCCTACTGAACATCATAGCACCTCCACGTCGCAGGATATGATTGAAGGCATTCCGTCCGCTGCATTGATCACCCAGTCTGCTCTCCCCACCAAAGGAGAAGATGCTACTCGATGATGTGTCTGGTCACGGCCAGGGTGCGCGCAAAGACCCCGACGATGATCGGCTTCAGGATAATGAACGCGGCCATGATCGTGGTGTATAGAGGGGGAGCGATGAGGCCGGATGTGAACAGCAGGTTCTCGCTGACCACGCTGGTGCTGAACTTGGCCGTCAGTCCGATGCCCATCACCAACGACTGGCGCCTTCCGAGCAGCCGGTGGAACAGCAGGTACGAAATCGCCACGCGCGAGAGCAGTGAGATCGCCATGATCATCAGGATCAGCAGCGGGTAATTGAGCAGCGCGTCCACCGACATGTTGCCGCCCAGGCTCAGGAAGAAGAAAGGGCCCAGGAAGATATTGCCCACGAAGAAGACGGGCTTCTTGTACTGCTGGACGAGCTTCTCGGGCAGCATCTGGCTCACCGCGACACCGCTGAAGATGGCGGCCACGATCCCCATATTATCGTAGCCCCTGGACGCAACGTAGATAAAGGCGTAGATCATCAGGAAAAACAGGAAAGGAACAATGAACAGATCGGCCGATAGGCTGCTCAGGTAGCGGCGGGTGAACTTGCCGGCCCAGGAAAGAAGCAGCGTGACCGCCACAATCCCGGCCAGTGACAGGACAATCATCAGCGACTGATGCCAGGCTACGCCCTGCGAACCGCCTGAGGTGAACGCAGGCAGGGCAACAATGCCAGCCAGGGCGAGGATCTCGAAGACATCATCGAAGACCCCAATCCCCAGCGCCAACTGCCCGAAACGTGTCTTCTCCAGCCCAAACTCCTTGAGAATAGCCAGCAGCACCACCTCGCCCACGGTCCCGAAGGCCACCCCGCATAGCAGC
>DAOTYX010000186.1:0-1500 GCA_034434635.1 Anaerolineae bacterium
CATGGGCTGGTCTGGCGGTCGTCGGTGAAGATGACGATGTACTCATCGGCGGCGGGTGGGGCGGGGCGCAGGTCGGCGGAGAGGGGGGAGAGGAGCGTGGCCGCGTCGCGGGCGATGGGCGCCACCTGCTCGGTGGCCTGTCCGACCAGGCTGGTGGCCTGCTCCGCGCTGACCTGCGTGCCGGGCAGGGTGGGGGTGGATGTGCCGTACAGGCGGAGTTTCAGGCGCAGGATGCGCAGCACGGCCTCGTCCACCCGCGCCTGGAAGGTGGGGTCAGAGGCGTACTTGTCCCGGAAAAAAGCCAGCACGGCGCGGATGTTGGCGAAGTGAGACTCCCAGTCGTCCCCCAGGGCGAAGTGAGAGAGAATCAGCAGGTCGTTGCCGGCCAGGAAGGCCTCGCGGGCGATGCGCAGGCCGTTGAACTCCTGCTCGGTGGGATCGTAGAAGCGGCGCACGGCGCGCACGCCCAGTTCGTCGGCCACGGTGACGCCGCCGGCGCTGCGCCACGGGGCCAGTTCCGGCAGGTTCATCAACTGCTGCAGCGCCACGGGGTCGAAACTGACCGGCTTGGTCGAGGCGTAGATGTTGCCCTGAAAGCCTCGATAGCGGATGTGGGAGACCAGGAAGCCGTCGGCCTGCGCCGTGGCGTCGCCGCTGCTGGCGACGGCGAAGAAGGGGGCCAGTTCGATCTGCTTCAGTTGTTCGAGCGACTTCTGAACGGTGGAGACTTCCTCGGACAGGGGGCGGTCGGCGGCGCCCAGGCCGGGGAAGTGGCCGGGGATGACGGCGACCCGTCCGTTGCTGCCGGTGTGCACCCCACGCACGTAGGCGACGCCCATACGTCCTACCCAGTACGGGTCGCCGCCGAAAGAGCGCACCCCCAGGTCGGCGGCGCTGCCAGGTCGGGGGGTGTTCAGCACGTCGAGCGACGGCCCCAGCAGCATGTTGATCCCCAGTGCGCTCAGTTCGCGGCCCACAATCGTACCGACGGTCTGGGCGTGGGTGAGGTTCCAGGTGGCGCCGATGGCCATGAGCGAGGGTAGGGGGGTGGTGCCGTTGGTGATGGCCGTGTAGGGGCTGGTGTCCCCACTCTGCTCAACGGCGATCCACAGCGGCACGAAGGGACCGGGGGGCGGCGCAGGCTCGCCGGGAGCGGCGGGTTGTGGGCTCTGGGCGGCCTGCCAGGCTAACTGTTGTAGCCCGTTGGTCAGTGCGACGACCTGACCGACGGTGTCTCCTTCGTTGATGATGTTGTCGTTCTCCGCGCGCAGGATCACTCCGCCGATCTGTTCCTGGAGGATCAACTCGTAGATGGCGGAGGCTTCGCTCAGGTCGGTGCCGGGGAAGGTGACCAGGAAGAGCTGTCCGACGCGGGCGGCGGGCGACATACGCGCCAGCAGACGCGCGGCGGGATCATCCTGCTGCGCCAGCAGGGGGGAGGCCAGCGTCATCAGGAAGACCGCGGTCAGGAACAGCGATGTCCACGCGATACGGGCGCGG
>DAOTYX010000187.1:0-11176 GCA_034434635.1 Anaerolineae bacterium
GCCGCCGCGCCCAGACGGGTGGCCAGCAGCCGGTCAAAGGCGGAGGGCCGGCCGCCGCGCTGGAGGTGTCCCAACACCGTCAGCCGCACCTCGAAGCCCAACTCCTCACGGCGGCTCATCAGGTCGTCCGCCAGGGCGCGCGTGCCGGGCTTCCAGCCCTCAGCGACAATAATGATGCAGTGGGCCTTGCCCCGCACGTAGGCATCCTCGATGGCCTGCGCCACCTGGTCCGGTGTCGTCTCGACCTCGGGGATGAGCACCAGTTCCGCGCCGCCGGCCAGGCCGCTGACCAGCGCCAGATACC
Organism: Anaerolineae bacterium; assembly: GCA_034434635.1. GTDB lineage: Bacteria > Chloroflexota > Anaerolineae > B4-G1 > DUEL01 > DAOTYX01. The sequence goes on from DAOTYX010000187.1 coordinate 305, forward strand.
CGGAGTCGCGCCCCATCGTCTCGATCAGGAAGGCCCGCTGGTGCGAGGAGGCGGTGTCCTTGATGCGGTCAATCGCGTCCAGGATGGTGTTCAGCGCGGTGTCTACTCCGATGGCGATGTCGGTGCCGTTGACGTCGTTGTCAATCGTGCCGGGGACGCCGATCACCGGAAAGCCCAGGCGGTGGAGTTGGAGCGCGCCGGTAAGAGAGCCATTGCCGCCGATGACCACCAAGCCCTCGACGCCCAAGCGGTTGAGCGTGCGCAACGCCTCCCGCTGCCCCTTCTCGGTCTGGAACTCGGGGCAGCGGGCGGTGCCCAGGAAGGTGCCGCCGTGGCCCATCACCCCGCTCACCGCCCGGCGGTCCAGCGGCACCACATCTCCGGCGATCAGGCCGGCATAGCCACGATGAACCCCGATCACCTCCGCTCCCAGATGGAGCGCCATGCGCGTCACAGCGCGGATGCACGGATTGAGCCCCGGCCCATCCCCGCCACTGGTCAGAACCGCGATGCGCTTCATATAACCCCCCGTTCCCCTGATAGAGGCCAGTCGCAGGTTGCAGATTGCAAATTGCAATCTGCAACCTGCTATCTGCGATTAGTATAGGAACATCGGCTTGCCGTGCACGTGCATCACCTTGGGGCGGTATTCCTCCACGTCGTAGAGCGCGCGCACGTCCACCTGCTTCACGCCCAGGGTAGGGGAAGCGGCATCCACGTCGGTGTAGCGTCCCTCCCGCAGGGCCACCATGCGCCCGAACTTCCGCTCCTGCACCAGGTCGAGCGCGGTGTTGGCGTAATTCACGGCGACCATGATGTCCAGCGCGTCCGGCTCGCCGGAACGCATCAGGTAGGCCAACTCCTGGCACATGGTCTTCTCACCGGTGACCTGCTCCAGCCGCACCGCGGTGACGGAGCCGATCCCCCCCAGTTTCTTGTGCCCATAGGGGTCGGCCACGCCGCTCTGGATGACCTCCTTGCCGATCTCGTGCGCCCCCTCGGAGATGGTGAGCATCGCGTACCGGCTGGGATTGTTCCGCTTGTCCTCGACCAGCAGACGGGCCAGCCGCTCGATGTCGAAGGGCACTTCGGAGATGATCGCCCGGTCCACCCCCGCCAGATAGGCGGCGATCAGGGAGGTCTCACCGGAGTGGCGCCCGAACAGCTCCACCACGCAGATGCGCTCGTGGGAGCCTGCGCTGGAGCGGAGTTGATGGATGAAGCGCACGCTGCGGGTGACCGCGGTGGAGAAGCCGATGCAGTAATCGGTGCCGAAAACGTCGTTGTCCATCGTCTTGGGGATGCTGATGATAGGTACTCCTTCACGGTGCAGACGGGTGGCATACCCCAGCGTGTCCTCCCCGCCGATGGGGATCAGCAAATCCAGATGCAGATACTCCAGAACGCGCAGGATATGCGCGGTGAAGTCCACAAAACCGCCCTCGCTGACCGGGAACCCCTCCGGGCGCAAGAAGGGAGGGGCCGCGTCAGCGCGCACCCGGCTGGGATTGGTGCGCGAGGTGTGCAGGAAGGTGCCGCCAGTACGGTCAATCGTGCGCACGATACCCTTGTTCAGCGGCAGAATGAACTCCTCCTTGGTGGACGGGTCATCGGGATTGGTGGACAGCAACCCGGCCCAGCCACGCCGGATGCCCACCGGCTCGTGTCCCTCGTCCACCGCGCGATAGACGAGGGCTTTGATACATGGGTTGAGGCCGGGAACGTCGCCGCCACCGGTCAGTATGCCGATACGCATTTTCTCCTCCTGTTCTGTCCAGGGGGGTGTTGGCCTTACCCCGTTCGCCGCCCGGAGCGGGGAAGCGGCAAGACCATGTCCTCACACCCACCCTAAGATTGCAACCGAAAGCCGTCCGGTCCGATCATCTCCGCCAGTTTCTCCCCCAGTTCGGGACAATAACGGGTGGTATCGTTGGGGAACTCCAACAACCGGTCGCCGTCCGGACCACCCAACAGGGTGAAAGTGAAGCGGTCCTGGCCCTGATATGACGTCAACATCTCGTGCAGAGCGGCCAGAAGTTTGAAATCCTGCTCCGGGTTGCTGCTGCGGCGCAGGGTGATAGACAGGGTGCGCGGGCGGACAGAAGGCGCAGGCTGCGGGCGCGACGGCGCAGGAGATGGGGGGGCAGGGGAGGAAGCGCTGGGACGGATGATCGCCTCAGGGGGCTTGGCCCACTCGCAGATCAGACCGGGCTCCTCCCGCCGCATGCTCACCCGCCCGTGCACCACCAGGATGCGGTCGGGTTGCCAGAGCGCGCGGCTCGTCTCCCAGACGCGCGGGAAGACCACCACCTCGCAGGCGCCATTCAGGTCCTCGAGGGTGACGAAGGCCATCTCCTTGCCGGAGGACTGGGCGGTGTGGCGGCGGACACGGCGCACCATCCCCACCACCGTCACCAGTTGGTCGGGCATCTCCTCGGCCAGCTGGCTGATGTAGGCGGTGATCACATCGGATAACTGGCGCAGCGGTTCCATCAGCGGGTGCTGGGAGAGGTAGACGCCGGCCAGTTCCCGCTCCCACTCCAACATCTCGCGCGGGGAGGCCTCCGGCGCGGGAGGCAGGTTGGCAAAGAGGTCGGCGGTGTCCATCAGTGAAAGGCCGGTGGCCTCGCCGAAGAGGCTGAGCTGACCCGACTCCCGCGCGCGATGGGCGTCGGCGCTGAGGCCGACGATGCGGTCCAGCGCGGCCAGCAGCGTGGAGCGGCTGCCGAAGGAGGCCAGCGCGCCCACCTTGATCAGGCACTCCAGGGCGCGGCGGTTGATCAGCCGCAGGTCCACCCGCCGGCAGAAATCCTCCAGGTCGCGGAAGGGCTGGTCCCCCCGGGCGCTGACGATCACCTCCACCGGCCCGTCCCCCAGGTTCTTCACCGCACCCAACCCAAAGCGGATCGCCACGCCTTCGGGCCGGTCCTCGATGGTGAAGCCCAGGTCGGAGTGGTTCACGTCCGGCGGCAGCACCTCAATGCCCATGCGGCGACACTCGGCCACTGCTGTACCCACCTTTTCGGTGTTGCCCCGCTCAACCGTGAGCAGGGCGGCCATATACTCCGCCGGGTAGTGGGCCTTCAGGTACGCGGTCTGACAGGTGAGCACGGCGTAGTCGGCGGCATGGCTCTTGTTGAAGCCGTAGCGGGCGAAGTACTCGAAGTCGTCGAAGATGGCCCCGGCGACCTCCTCCGGGATGCCGTTGGCCCGCGCGCCCTGGATGAACTTCTCGCGGTGACTGAGCAGTTCCTCTTTCTTCTTCTTTCCCACCGCCCGCCGCAGCAGGTCGGCCTCGCTGGCCGTGTAGCCGGCCAGGTCCGTGGCGATGCGGATGATCTGCTCCTGATAGACGCAGATGCCATAGGTCTCGTCCAGGATCGGCGCGAGCACCCTGTCGCGGTAGGTGATGGGCTCCTCGCCGTGCATGCGGCGGATGTAGGTGGGGATGTACTCCATCGGGCCGGGGCGGTAGAGGGCCAGGGCCGCGACGATGTGGTCGTAGCGGGAAGGGCGCATATCGCGCAGCACGCGGCGGAAGCCAGCGCTTTCCACCTGGAAGACGCCGACCACGTCGCCGCTGGAGAGCAGGTGGTAGATCGCCGGGTCGTCCAGGGGGATCGAGGCCAGGTCGAGCGTCACGCCGTGGCGCTGGCGGATCAGTTCGCAGGTCCGCTGCATCACCGTCAGCGTCGTCAGCCCCAGGAAGTCCACTTTCAGGAGGCCGATCTCCTCCAGGTTCTCCATCGGCCATTGGGTGACCGCGCCGATGAGCGCGCTGTCCGCATCCTGACCATTGTCGCCGCGCGTGGGGCGGTGCAGCGGGCAGTACTCCACCAGCGGCGCATCGGCGATGACCACTCCGGCGGCGTGAGTCGAGGCGTGGCGGGCCACCCCTTCCAGGTGCATGGCGGCGTCGAGCAACTGGCGGATGTAGGGGGTAGTGCGCTGCAGTTCCTGCAGTTCCGGCACCTGCTCCAGCGCCTCGGGGATGGTGATGGGCTTGCCGGGCAGGTTGGGGATCAGCCGGGCGACGCGGTCCACCTCGTTAAGCGGGATGCCCAGGACGCGGCCCACGTCGCGCACCGCCGCGCGCGCCCCCAGCGTGCCGAAGGTGATGATCTGTGCCACGTTTTCCTGGCCATACCGGCGCACGGCGTACTCGATCATCTCGCCGCGGCGGTCGTCCTGAAAGTCCAGGTCCACATCGGGCATGGAGATACGGCCAGGGTTGAGGAAACGCTCGAAGATGAGGCCGTTGGCCAGGGGGTCCACCATGGTGATGCCCAGGGCGTAGGCGACGATGGAGCCGGCAGCGGAGCCGCGGGCGTTGTACCAGATGCCCCGCTCTCGTGCCTCCCGGCACAGGTCCCACACGATGAGGAAATAGGCGTCGAAGCCCATCTGGTGGATGATCTGCAGTTCGTGCTCCAGCCGCTGCTGGACGCGGGGGCTTTCGGTCTGCTCGCCGTAGCGGGGGCGCAACCCCGCCAGGCAGAGTTCCCGCAGGTAGGACTGCGGCGTATGGCCGGGGGGCACGGCGAAGGAGGGGAGATGGTACTGCCCAAAGGTCATCTCGACCTGGCACATCTCCGCCACGCGCAGGGTGTTGGTCAGCGCCTCGGGCACTTCGGCGAAGAGGTGGGCCATCTCCTCCGCGCTGCGCAGGTGGTAGCCGTCACCGTCCATGCGCTTGCGGTCCGGTTCGGCGAGCGTCTTGCCGGTGCCGATGCAGAGGAGGATGTCGTGATAGGGGGCGTGTTCGGGCAGGATGTAGTGCACATCGTTGGTGGCGATGACCGGCAGGTCCAGACGGCGCGAGAGGGCCAGCAGTTCGCGGTTGACGGTGCGCAGTTCGGGGATGTTGTGTTCCTGGAGTTCCAGGAAGAAGCGGCCGGGGAAGACCTCCCGATACCAGGCGGCGGCGCGGGCGATCTCCTCTTGCTCCTCCTGCAGGATCAGGCGAGGCAGCTCGCCGGAGCCGCAGCCGGAGGTGACGATAAGCCCGGCGCTGTGCGCCGCCAGCACCTCTCGGTCTATACGGGGCTTGTAGTAGTAGCCGTCGAGCATGGCGGTGGTGGCGAGGTGGAGCAGGTTGGCGTAGCCGGTCTGGTCCTGGGCCAGCATGAGCAGGTGGTAGGGCTTGCGGTCCTGGGCATCCCGGTCGCGCAGGGAGCGCGGGGCCAGGTAAGCCTCCATGCCGATGATGGGCTTGATCCCTGCCGCCTGGGCGGCGCGGTAGAACTCGACAATGCCATAGAGGGCGCCGTGGTCGGTGATCGCCAGCGCCGGCATCCCCAACTCCGCTGCCCGCTCGACCAGAGCCTTGGGGTCGGCCAGGCCGTCGAGCAGGGAGTATTCCGTGTGGACATGGAGGTGAACGAACTCCGCCATCACGGATGATTATACCACAAACGACGAGGGGCGGCAGGCAGGATTGACAGTAGCCGGTTTTGTGGTACATGTGAATTGGAAGTTGGAAATTGGGTATTGGGTATTGGGCATTGATCGTTGAGCACCAGGGGCTAGAATGGCGCGCCGATTTCGTGTTCTGGCAATAGACGACCAGCCTGACGTCCTGACGCTGCTGCAGGTTCTTCTGACCTCGCACGGCTTCGACGTTGTCACGGCCACCGACGCCCTCGATGGCCTGCGCACTGCCTACCAGACCCATCCCGACATCATCCTTCTGGACGTGATGATGCCGAACGTGGACGGCTTCGAACTGTGCGCCCGGCTGCGCGAGGTCACCAGCGTGCCGATCATCTTCGTCACCGCCCGCGGCACCATCGAGGACGTCGTGCGCGGCTTCTCGTTGGGGGCGGATGACTACCTGGTCAAGCCCTTCGAGTCCTCGGAACTGGTCAGCCGGATCGGCGCCTGTCTGCGCCGCGCCGGCCAGGAAGGCGTGCAGGGGGAGGACATCCTCATCCCCTCTCCCTCGATCATGCTGGATTGTGGGCGGCATGAGTTGGTGATCGGCGACCGTGCTACCTATCTGACCCCCAAGGAGTTCGAGGTGTTGCGGCTGCTGATCCGCCACCGCGGCAAGGTGCTCAGCACCGACGCCATCCTGGCCCAGGTGTGGGGTAGCGATTGGGTAGGGGAGCCGGACCTGGTGAAACAGTACATCTACCAGTTGCGCCGGAAGATCGAGCCCGATCCTCGTTCGCCGCGCTACCTGCGCACGGTCCAGGGCGGGGGGTACTACTTCGACATAGACTGAGCCCCTGCCCGTCTGAGGTTTTCCTCAAGTGCCCGGCGCTTCAGGGTTGCCGGGCACTTGGTGCCTATCCGCATAACCGCGGGGCGGCCCACAACACCGCCCGATGACGCCCTGCCGACGCATAGGGATGCGTTGGTCTGCCATCCGTAGGGCGGCATCCCTATGCCGCCCCGCCGACGCCGTAGGGGCGGCATCCCTATGCCGCCCCGCCGACGCATAGGGATGCGTTGGTCTGCCATCCGTAGGGCGGCATCCCTATGCCGCCCCGCCGGCGCCGTAGGGGCGGCATCCCGATGCCGCCCCGCCGACGCATAGGGATGCGCCGACGCATAGGGATGCGTCGGCTACGGGGCCATACCGTAGGGCGGCATCCCCATGCCGCCCACCGGCGCACAGGGATGCGCCGACCCGCCATCCGTGGGGGCGGCATCCCTATGCCGCCCCGCCGACGCCGTAGGGGCGGCATCCCGATGCCGCCCCGCCGACGCATAGGGATGCGCCGACGCATAGGGATGCGTCGGCTACGGGCATACCGTGCCGCCCGCCAGCGCACGGGATGCGTCGGCCCGCCATCCGTGGGGCGGCATCCCACGCCACCGGCTTGAGCCGTCGAAGACCGCCCTCTCGCTTCTTAGCGTTTCTTTACTTTCTCTTGACCCATCTCCGACGACTCGTTGCTATACTGTCACAATGGGCAGTCTGGCGTCGGCGTCGGGATAGGGAAATCTCAGACAGCCCAGGAGGAGATATGACGACCTACAAAGTTCTGGTGACCGGAGGGGCCGGCTTCATCGGCTCTCACGTCGTCGAGTCGCTGCTGGAGCAAGGACATGAGGTGGTCGTGGTGGACAACCTCGTCACCGGTCACCGGGAGAACGTGGACCCCCGCGCCCGCTTCTACCATCTGGACATCCGCAGCGCCGATCTGAACGACCTGTTCGAGCGCGAACGGCCCGACGCGGTCAGCCATCACGCCGCACAGATGAACGTGCGCCGGTCGGTGAGCGACCCACTCTACGACGCCGACGTCAACGTCCTGGGCTCGCTCAACCTGATCGAATGCGCCGTCCGCCACAAGGTCAAGAAATTCATCTACATCTCCTCGGGCGGCGCAGTCTACGGGGAGCCGGAAAGGCTGCCGTGCGATGAAAACCATCCGGTTAACCCGATCTGTCAGTACGGCGTGACCAAGCACATCGTTGAGCACTACCTGTACCTCTACAAGCGCAACTACGGCCTGGACTACACCGTCCTGCGCTACCCCAACGTCTACGGGCCGCGGCAGGACCCCTACGGCGAGGCAGGGGTGGTGGCGATCTTCACCGGCCAGATGCTGCGCGGCGAGGGGGTGCTGATCAACGGCAGCGGCGAGCAGACGCGGGACTTCGTCTACGTGAAGGACTGCGCATGGGCGAACGTGCTGGCGCTGGAGAACGGCAGCGGCCAGATCTACAACCTCGGTACGGGTGTGGAGACGTCGGTCAATCAGATTTTCGCCCTGCTCAAGGAGATCATCGGTTATCCGCGGGAGCCACGCTACGGGCCGGCTATGGTCGGCGAGACCTTCCGCATCTATCTGGACGCCACCAAGGCGCAGCGGGAGTTGGGTTGGCGACCGACGGTGACGCTGGAGGAAGGGCTGCGCAGGACCGTGGCCTACTTCAGGTCAGGTTCGTGAACTCGGCAGGCCTCTTGCAGGCCAGTGTAGGAAGAGGGCGATGAACGAGAGGGTACTGGTCATTGACGACGATCCGGGACTCCTGACCCTGTTGCGGTTGGGTCTGGAGCGAGAAGGGTTCACTGTCATCACCGCCGAGGACGGACGGGAAGGGTTGCGACGGGCGTACGAGTCCAACCCCGACGTCATCATTCTCGACATCGGCATGCCGGAGATGGACGGCTGGCTGGCCTGCCAGCGGCTGCGCCACATCTGCGACACGCCCATCATCATGCTCACGGCCAAGCGGGAGTCGGCGGACATCGTCAAGGGGTTGGCGCTGGGGGCCGATGACTACGTCACCAAGCCCTGCAGTTTCGACGAACTGAAGGCGCGCATCCGCACCGTGTTGCGTCGCGCCAAGAGGAGCCAACCAGCCGTCCGCCAGACCGTCTATGACGATGGAAACCTGTACATTGACCTGGCCAACGAGACCGTCCGCCTGCAAGGCCAACCGGTCCATCTCACTCCCATCGAACTGCGCCTGCTGATGCAACTGGCCAGCCAGCGCGGGCGGGTGGTGCCGCACCGGGAACTGCTGACCAGCGTGTGGGGGCCGGAGTACGCCGAAGAGGTGGAGTACCTGAGCGTATACATCCGCTACCTGCGCCAGAAACTGGAGGAGAACCCCTCCCAACCGCGCTATCTGCGCACAAGGTGGGGGATGGGGTACTATTTCGCGGGGGACGATAACGCGCCAGGGCAGCCTGGGTAGTCTTCCTTTCGTTGGACGCGGTCAGGGGACCGCGCCCAGCAGGAGTTCCCACTTTGCTGGGCGTGGTCATCTGACCACGCCCAGCAAAGCGCCCGGCGAAGTGGGAACGGAACGACGCAGTCACAAAGTTGGGTAACCACGGCGGAAAACAATGGGCGAGAAAAGCTTACGTCAGTACCTGCGCGCCTTTCAAAAATGGTGGTGGCTGCTGGTCGTCAGCGCGATCCTGCCTGTGGTCGTCAGCGGCTTTCTGGTCTACCGGCAGCCGTTGCTCTACCAGGCCAAGGCGACTGTCATGGTCGGCACCAGCCTGCAGAATCCTTCCCCCGACGTCTGGCAGATCAACCTCAGCCAGAACCTGGCTAATGCCTACGCCGAACTGGTCCGGCAACGTCCGGTGACCGAAGCGGTCATCCAGCGGCTAGGGCTGAGCCGCACCCCCGATCAGCTGGCGAACCAGATCGGCACCTACATCTACGCCGGGGCCAACCTCCTGGAGATCCGTGTGGTGGACAGCAACCCCGAGGCGGCAGCGCTGATCGCCAATACCCTGGCCGACGAACTGATCCGCCGCAGTCCCGGCTCCCAACTCAGCAACCCCGCGCAGCAGGAGTTCATCCGCGGCCAGATGAACCTGCTGGAGGGGAAGATCGAGGCCGTGGGCACAGAGATCGACCAGTTGACCGCCGATCTGGCCAATCTGACCTCGGCGGCGGAGATCCGTGAAACCCAGGATCGTATCTCCGCTCTGGAAGCGGTCAGGGCAACCTACCAGACGACGTACGCCAACCTCCTGGCCTCCTACCACACTCAGTCGCCCAATGCTCTGGCGTTGTTCAGCGCCGCAGAGCCGCCGACCGAGCCTCTGCCCCGACGGGCGCTGCTCATCATGGGTATGGCTGGCCTGGCCGGGCTCGCCCTGGCGGTGGCGGCGGTGGTCGTGATGGAGATGCTGGACACCACGCTGCGTTGGGAGGAAGACGGGGTGGCAGAGGTGCTGCAGACGCCGGTCCTGGGGGCTGTGCCACAGGTCTCCAGGTCCGCTTCCCGTCTGGCGACGCTGTCCCAGGGGGCGGTGGCGGAGGGGGTGCGCACGGTGCGGGCCAACATCTTCCTGGCCCGCCCCGACTCCCCGCCGCGCACCCTGCTGCTGACCAGTCCCAATGCCGGGGAGGGCAAAAGTTTTGTGCTGGCAAGCCTGGCGACGGTGCTGGCGTCGGCCGGCAGCCGGGTGATCGCGGTGGACGCCGACCTGCGCCGGCCCACCCTGCACGAGTTCTTCGACCAGCCTAACGTGACCGGCCTGGCTGACATGCTGGCCCGCCATGACGACAACAGCGGGCAGATGCCGACCATCCCTCTGCAGAAGACCCCCTACGAGGGGTTGTTGCTCCTGCCTGCCGGCCGGCCGCCGAACGACCCATCCACGATGCTGACCTCGCCGCGTCTGCCCGCGCTGCTGGAGCGGCTGCGTGAGCAGGCCGACGTGGTGTTGATTGACAGCCCGCCGGTGCTGGGCCCGCCAGATGCCGTGATCCTGGCGACGCTGGTGGAAGGCACCGTGTTGGTCGTGAGCGCCGGCATAACCACACGCGAGGCGACACAGCGGGCCCGCGGGCGGCTGATCACCCAGCAGGGCGTCAACCTGCTGGGTCTCACCTTCAACCGCGTGCGTCTCAACGGGGGTTACTACTACACCTATAAGGACGGGCAACATCCCCCCCGAAAGGCCGAGAGCACGGATAGGGAATGGTTGACGCTTGCTGAGGCCGCCGCCCGCCTGGGCGTCAGACGACCGGTGGTGCAGCAGTGGTGCCGCGATGGGCGACTGGCCACACGCCGCGTCCGCCTGCGCCGTCTCATCAGCGGCGCCGACGTGACCCGGTTGGTCCGGGCCCAGGCCGCCAGCGAACACCCATCCGCCGGGCAGAGCCCGCCGGCGGAAGGGTGAGCCGGAGATGACCACCCTCTCCCCAACTGGTCAGCCTCCCGCCGGTCCTGGCCTTGGTCAGACAACCTGCGGGAGGCTTTACCTACAAGGATAAGATGAGCGGCATCCTCGGCATTCTGGATAACAAGCGCAGTTCACAGATCGGGGCGCTCCTGGCCAAGATGGGCGCCAGGATGTCGCATCGGCCATGGTATGTGCTCGAGACCTACTGCGATGAGCGTTCGGGAATCGGACTGGGACGTATCGGGATTGGCATCTTGAAC
>DAOTYX010000188.1:0-15678 GCA_034434635.1 Anaerolineae bacterium
CGCACCGCGACGCTGGCGGGCACGCCGGCAGCCGGCACGGCCGGCCTGTACCCGCTCACCTTCACGGCGAGCAACGGCACCCTGCCGGACGCCACACAGAGTTTCAGGCTGCTGGTGGCGCAGACGAGAACCTGCCTGCCGCTGGTTTTGCGGGGACATTGAAGCAGTACCCGCCCAGTCTCGACTTGATGGGCAGGGCAGGTATGCCCGGCCAGGTCTGAGGCGGGCAACTTGCGGGGGTCAGTACACCCCGAAGGTGAGGGGGCATGGTCGGCAGACCAGCCCCCGCCTTTGTCGCGCCAGAATCGTTACCCAACCGGGATTTCGAAGCAAATCCCGATCTGGGGACGGAGTCGAGGCTTTAGCCGGCGCAAACGTGGCTCAAACCGGCTGAAGCCTCGACTCCGGGCGGGGAAAGCAGCATCGACGTAGCCTGAATCGCCTCTGCTTCGAACACCCCAACCTCACTGAACTTGACACATGCGTTGCTTCGGAATACAATTCAACCCCGGTTGAAACAATCCGGTGAGGAGTGGGCGATGATGGATCATCCGGACCAGGGCACCGTCAGGTTAGCCTGCTTACTGAAAGTGCTCAGCGACCCTACCCGCCTGGCGATCTTTGATGCCCTCGTGCAGGGCGTGCAGTGCAACTGCGAACTGGGCGAACGGTTGCATCTGCCCATGAATCTGATCTCGCATCATCTGAAGGTGCTTCGTCAGGCCGGGCTGATCCATGCCGCACGCGACCCCCTGGATGGCCGGTGGGTGCATTATTCGGTGGACGAAAAGGCGCTGGCGGAACTGCGGGCCTGGCTGATGGCGTTCCTGGACCCGACACGGATCAAGCCTCGCCTGCCTCTCAGCGGACCGCGCATCGCCGCCGGGTGGCAACCTCGGGCAGGTCAGGTCGGAAACTCCGCTGCCGACGCCGGAGCCACCGTCGAAGCATAGTCCGGCGAACCGCCCGGTGGAGGCTGCCCAACAGGAGGAAGGATGAACGCAACCGACTCCCGACCCCCACGCCACATCTGGCTGACCCTGGAGGGGCTGGAGATCATCGAACTGAAGCAGGCGATGCTCGACCGCGACGTAACAGGGGCCGCCGCCTTTTTCCGGCGCGTGGTGGCACCCCGCGTGCGCGAGGCTGCCCGGCGGCGCGGCATCTCTATCGAGGAGGAAGATGACCGTATACCTGGATAACGCTGCCACCAGTTGGCCCAAGCCGGAGGCGGTCTACCGGGCGGTGGATCGCTTCATGCGCCAGGTAGGCGCGACCCCCGGCCGCGGCGGTCACCGCCGCGAGGAGGAGGCGCAGCGCATTGCCGACGAGGCCCGCCAGGCGCTGGCTTGCCTCTTCCACGCCCCCGACCCGCAGGGCATCGTCTTCACGATGAATGCCACCCAGGCCATCAACATGGCGCTCAAAGGTCTGCTGCGGCCCGGCGACCACGTCGTCACCTCCTCCATCGAGCACAATGCCATGTGGCGGCCGCTCAAAACGCTGGAGCGGACGGGCGTCCGGGTGACCGCCGTCCCCTGCGCCCCCGACGGCGCGCTCGATCCGGCCGCTGTGGCGGCGGCGCTCCGTCCCGAGACGCGTCTGGTCGCCATGCTGCACGGCTCCAACGTCCTGGGCGCGATCCTGCCCATCGCCGAGATCGGGGCCATCTGCCGAAGCCGCGGCGTGCTCTTCCTGGTGGACGCGGCGCAGACCGCTGGCGCGGTGCCGATAGATATGGACGCGATGGGGATCGACCTGCTGGCCTTTGCCGGGCACAAGGGGCTGTACGGCCCCCACGGCACCGGCGGCCTGATTGTGCGCCCCGGCGTCGCGCTGGAGACCTGGATCGAGGGCGGGTCGGGGGTCGAGTCGGCTTCCGAAACGATGCCGGAGGCGCTCCCGGCGCGTCTGGAGGCCGGCTCGCACAACGCTGCCGGCATCGCCGGCCTGCTGGAAGGCGTGCGCTTTGTGCTGGAGCAAGGCGTCGAGCGCATCCGTGCCCACGAGGTGGGACTGACCGGGCGACTGATCGAGGAGTTGCGGAAAATCCCTGGGGTGGATATACTGGGGCCAGGTGATCCGGCGCAGCGCACGGCCGTCGTCTCTGTCACCGTCGAGGGGTACTCGCCCGATCAACTGGCCGCCGTGCTGGACCAGGTCTTTGATGTGGCCACACGCGCGGGGTTGCACTGCGCGCCGCAGGCGCATCGCACCGCCGGGACGCTCGACTGTGGCGCGTTGCGCTTCAGCCCCGGCTACTTCAACACCGCCGACGACGTCCGCTACGCCGTCGAGTCCCTGCGGGAGGTCGTGTAGACGCCATGGCGAAGCAGCGCATCGAAAAGGCACTGATCATTCTGGACGAAGACGAAATCCGCCGGGTGGCGCGGTTGGCACGGCGGGACGACCCGCGGGAGATGTACCGCTTCGTCAAAGAGGTGATCGCGAAGAAGGTCGAGGCCGCGCTGCGTCAGCGCTGCGGGTAGGGGCATCGCACGTGCCGACGTGCGTGCCGGTTCACAATCCGGCGTTGCAGATCGCGCAGGCCGGATCACGAAGAAACCAGGCTCAAGAGCAATGGAGTGAGGTTCACAAGGACAAGCGCGATCACAGGCCCAGCAGGTGGCCGTAGGAGGAGCCATGTTTAAGCACACGAAACCTCTGGCCGATGCTCTGACCGTGACGCGAGCCGTTCTGGGGCTCTGCATCGCTGCACTGGGGTTGACACAGGGCAGAGACGCCTTGCCCACCGTCATGCTGATCCTCATCGCCTCCTGGTTGAGCGACCTGGTGGACGGGCCTCTGGCCCGCCGTGACCCGGAAAGTCACACAAACTGGGTGGGCGAGCACGACGCCGAAGCCGATCTGGCCACCTCGCTCGGCGTTGCCGTCTACCTGGTGTTGAGTGGCTACCTGGCAGCCTGGGTAGGGGCAGGCCTGGTGGTCTCGATCCTGCTCTTGTGGATCCTGCACTCCCATCAGCTGGCCTGGCCCTGCTATGCCCTGCCCTACGTCATCCTGCTGGGGTTGGCCCTGCGGGATGCACCCGCGTACGGCTGGTTCACCATCCTCTACCTGGGAGTCACGCTCGTGCTCCGCTGGCGTCGCCTGAGGCAGGAGTTCCTGCCCCAGTTCTTCGCCGCCGTGAGCAGCCTGCGCCTGGGGCACCATAACGGTTCCGGGGAGAATGGCACGCGCTGAGCCTGGCCATTGCCCAACCCGCTCAGCGCGGTGGCGGGCAGGTCGGCGAAGGCCGACCATCGGTCACAGGCCCGAAAGGACGGGGGCGAGGATGACCTTGCCCTTGCCGTCATCGCCTGAACGGTCACCCTTGACAGGCGCCACCAGGCCCCTATAATTGATATCATCAATCATTTTCAATAGAGCAGATCGCCCGATGGTTATATCCGAACAACCCGTTGGTCTGCCCGGGCCAGGCGACGGGCCTGCCCGGCTGGAGGCACGATGATCTCCGAACGCGAAAGGGTTCAGGCGTTGCTCGACCAGGCGCTGGCCGAGGCTCGCTCGCAGGGCGCCGGTCGGATCACCGCGTTGCACTTCATCGTATACAGCCCTTTCCGCGAGACGGAAGCACGCCTGCGGAGCATGCTGCAGGAACTGACCGCCCAGACGTTGGCAGAGAATGCGCAGATCGTCACTCGCCCGGGCCCAAACCGCTTCATCTGCTACAGGTGCTGTGCGCTGCGCTTCGAGAGCGAAGACGAAGCCGCCGTCTGCCCGAACTGTGGCCACACAGCAACGCTGATCCCCAGCGATATCACCTGCGCCCTGGATCACATCGAGACGGCTGAGAGCGACGAAGGGCAGGATTGACTGGACCCGCGTTCGGGCAGGGGATCGATCCGGGCCAGATCGCCGGGACAGTGTGAGTGAGAGGCGATAGCATGACCCAAGCAGACCATCTGGCCGATGCGCTGCACAGCAGCGGTCACAGGCTCACCAGCCAGCGACGGCTGGTGATGCAGGTCCTGCAAGATAATCCGGGCCACCTGGAAGTGGAGAGGGTCTACGCTCTGGCAAAGGCCCGCGACCCCAACATCAGCCTGCCGACGGTCTACCGGACGCTGGCCGTGTTGAAGAAGATCGGCCTGGTGGAAGATCACACCCTGGGAGAGAGCCACGCCCATTTCGAGACCGTCCCGAAAACGCCGCACTATCATTTCACCTGTCTGAAGTGCGGACAGGTGGTGGAGTTTGACGCGCCCCAGGTCATGCAGGTGGTCCGCACCCTGAGCGAACGCGAAGGAGTGCAGGTCACTGACGTCCATCTGTTGCTCAGCGGGTATTGCGCCCGATGTCGGACAGGAGAAGGGTAACCGCCTCTCCTGCCGCAGGTTTGGGCGCACGGCTGTCTAACCTTCACCTTTGAGAGAGGTGGTATGGCTGAGATCGTCGTCCCTGTTGTGTACTTCGACAAACCTGGACCCCAGAACACGGCCCGCACGCTGGAAGCGGCGCGCCAGCGAGCCGAGGCGTTGGGCGTGCGCGCCATCCTGGTCGCCAGCACCACTGGCGAGACGGGTGTCAGAGCGGCGGAGGTCTTTCGTGGCTATGAGGTGGTCGTCGTGACCCACTCCACCGGCATGCGCGCGCCCAATACGCAGGAACTCCTTCCCGAACACCGCGCCGCTATCGAGGCTGCTGGCGGACACATCCTCACCTGCCAGCACGCCTTCGGTGGGGTCAACCGGGCGGTGCGCCGCAAACTGAACACCTATCTCACCGACGAGATCATCGCCTACACCCTGCGTACCTTCGGCGAAGGGATGAAGGTCTGCCTGGAGATCGCCCTGATGGCCGCCGACGCTGGCCTGGTCAGAGTGGACCAGCCGGCCATCGCCATCGCCGGCACCGGGCGTGGCGCTGACACGGCGGTGCTTCTCGTTCCCGCCAACGCCCAGGACTTCTTCGACCTGCGGGTGATGGAACTGATCGCCAAGCCGCGCCTGGAGCCGTGAGCGGCTGGATGCCTTCGCTGTTTCCGCGTCGGCGCGGACCGACGCCCGGCGCCACAGACGCCCAGAAAGGCCGATTTTCAATCGGCACACGGCGGCAGGCAGCCGGCCAGGTAATGACCAGATAGGACAGATCCGATGAGAAAACCTATAGATGACCTGACCTTTGAAGAAGCATTCTGCGAACTGGAAGAGACCGTGCGTCGGCTGGAGGCGGGCGGGCTGACGCTGGAGGAGAGCATAGCCCTCTACGAACGCGGTCAGGCGCTGGCTGCCCACTGTAGCCGCCATCTCGACCAGGCCGAACTCCGTGTGCGACAACTGACGGCAGAAGCCGCCGAGGAGGGAGTAGGACAGGAGTAAGGTTGACAAGCACGCCGATGGGGGGTACAATCAACCCCGCTTCTTCAGGACGTTCATCCTATGCAGATCGGCGAAACTCTGGGCAGATACCGCATCGTTGAGCACCTGGGTCACGGCGGTATGGCCGAGGTCTACAAGGCCTACCACCCCGGGCTCGAGCGATTCGTGGCCGTCAAGGTGCTCCATCCCTTCCTGGCCCAGGAAGAGGGATTCCTCACCCGCTTCCGGCGCGAGGCCAAGGCTGTCGCGGCACTCCGTCACCCCAACATCGTTCAGGTCTTCGACTTCGACCACGACCCGGCGCGGAACGTCTACTATATGGTGATGGAGTTCATCGATGGCCCCAGCCTGAAGGCCCGCCTGCAGGAACTGGCGGAGGGGGGGCAACAGATGCCGCTGGACGAGGCGGTGCGCATTATCAGCGCGGTGGGGGACGCGCTGAGTTACGCCCACCGACGCGGGATGGTGCACCGGGATGTCAAGCCGGCTAACGTGATGTTCAACAGCGATGGACAGGCCATCCTCACCGACTTCGGCATCGCCAGGATGGTGGACGTCGCCGGGTTGACGGCCAGCGGTTCGATGATCGGCACGCCGGCTTACATGGCCCCCGAACAGGGGATGGGCCAGGCGGGCGACGAGCGCTCGGACGTCTATTCGCTGGGGGTGATGCTGTACCAGTTGACCACCGGCACGTTGCCCTTTGAGGCCGACACCCCTATGGGCATCGTCCTCAAGCACATCGGCGAGCCGCTCCCTTCCCCCCGCCTGCTGCGACCCGACCTGCCGGAGGCGCTGGAGCAGGTGATCCTCCGCGCGACGGCGAAGGATCCCGCGCAGCGGTATCAGACCGCAGTGGAGTTTGTGGCCGACCTGCGTCGGGCAGCGGAGGAGAAGCCCGGCGAGGAGCCACAGAAGAATGCCGTCACTCCGGCGGCGCTGGAGCAGACGGTGCGGATGGAGGCCGTCACTCCCGTTCCTCCTTCCACGCTCACTCCCGCTCCCGGCTATCTGACCCCGCCACCGTTTGTGTCTCGCTACCCCACGCCGCCGCCGGCGCCGCCGATCCTCCCACCGGAGGCTGCGCCCGCGCCGCGCCCTCGTCGCCGTGTGTGGCCGGTTGTCGTGGTCGTTGTGGTGTTGCTTCTGTTGGCGATCGGCGGCGGCGCGGCTGTGTACGGGCCACGGCTGATCGCCGGCCTGCCCGGCGGAAGCCCCTCTCCGACGGTCACGCCCACGCCCGACCTGTCTGCCACGCGCACCGCTGCAACGATGGTCGCTCTGCAGGCCACCCTGGAGGCGCTCACCGCAGTGCCGTCCCCCATATCCACGCCTACCGCCACCCCTACTCCCACTCCGACCCCTAACCTGACCGCGACGGCGATGGCGACCTGTCGCTTCGACGCCACGGTGGCCGAGGAGAGCCCTGTGCCAGCGCTCGCGCCGGGGCAAGAGTTCACCAAACGCTGGCGACTCACCAACTCGGGCACCTGCCCCTGGCCCCCGGGGGTTCGCCTGACGTTCGTCTCCGGCGACCCGGTGGAGGTGGTAGCGACGCCCAACATCCTCGACCTGGGGCCTGGCGACAGCGTCGAGGTCCTGCTCGCCCTGCGCGCGCCTGTGGACTTCGGCACTTATGCCAACCGGTGGCAGTTGCAGGATGAGGAGGGGCACCCCATCGGCGGCCTGCTGGAGGTCGCCTATCGCGTGGGCCCCACGCCGACCCCGCGCCCCGTGGCTACCCCTACTTCCACCCCGACGCCCACGCCTGCCGCCAGCCCGACCCCCGTTCAGCCACTGGAGATGGGCTCGCCCTACCTGCTGGCGGACAGTTGCTGGGCCAACCCCAACACCGGCGAGTGGGGAGGCACGATGTGCTGGAACGTCACCGGTGGCTGGGGCGAGTACCACTACTTCGTCGGCAGCGTCTCCAGCGAGTTCGAACTGCCCACCCCCTGCCATGAGTTCCGGGTGCAGGTGGGCCACAACTATCGTCAGAAGTACTACACCACTGCCGGCACGGGCATCTTCTGGCCGCTGCCGGCTGGCTGCTGTGATCCACCCGCCGGCCGCTATGAGACGGCGCAAGGGGTCGCCGTCTGGCGTGTCGGCGAGGTGCTGGAATCGCAATGTCATTAGCCGAACAGGCGTGGAGGTGATGAGAGAATGCCGCGAATAGGACCGTTTGGGTTGCCGGAACTGCTGATCGTTCTGGTGATCATCGTGCTGATCTTCGGTGTTGGCCGCGTGGGCAAGATCGGTGAGGAACTGGGTAAGGGTATCCGTAACTTCCGCCGGGCTGTCTCCGGGGAAGACGAGGAAAGCCGCAAGCCAGAGCCACCCCCTTCTGAGAATCAGGGTCGGGATTAGTCGGGACCTGACAGACCTCCGATGTCTCGCAGACCTCGGAGGTCTGGAAATCCGGGCATGGAAGTCTTCAACATCGGCACGGGCGAGCTGCTGTTCATCCTCCTGCTCGCCATCCTCGTAGTCGGGCCGAAGCGGACGGTGGAACTGGCGCAGCAGGCTGGCCGCTTCCTGGGTCGCCTGCAGCGGGAATGGGACGCCGTGCGGCGGGGGGTAGTGGAAGAGATCACCACCCTGGAGAAGGAGGTGACCGGAGAACCCAAAGCCGACGAGGAGGCTCCGCCCCAGCAGGGTGAGGACAGGGCCGGATGAAGGGGAACGCGCAGGCTCAGCGACCCTTCCTGGAGCACGTGGAGGAACTGCGCCGGCGGCTGCTGCGGGCCATCATCGCCCTGTTCGTCGGTGTGGTGGTGAGCGCCTTCTTCGCCGAGCGCATCCTCGACTGGCTGGCCCAACCCCTCCCCGGCGCAGGCATCCAGCAACTGATGGCCATTGAGGTCACCGAGAACATGGGGGTCTTTATGCAGGCCACCCTGCTCGGCGGCCTGACGCTGGCCATGCCGGTTATCCTCTATCAGGCCTGGCGTTTCATTGACCCGGGGCTTCACCCGCACGAGAAGCGGTACGTCTACCTGATGGCGCCGCTGGCGACGTCGCTCTTCCTCGCCGGCATCGCCTTCACCTACTACGGCATGCTCCCGACGACGCTCCGCTTCCTGCTCGGCTTCGTCAGCATCCCCACCCGCCTGCGGCCAGCCAACTACTTCTCCTTCGTCATCAACCTGATGCTATGGGTGGGTCTGTGCTTCGAACTTCCCCTGGTCGTCTTCTTCCTGGCCAAGGTGCGGCTGCTCACTCACAAGACGTTGCTGCGCGGCTGGCGGGTGGCGGTGATCCTCATCGCTGTCCTGGCGGCGGTGATCACCCCCACCCCCGACCCGGTCAACATGTCCATCGTGATGGCCCCACTGCTGTTCCTCTATGGCCTGAGTATCCTCCTGGCCTGGGTCGCCGGTATCGGCGCACGGCAATAGAATCGGGCGGCATCCCGATGCCGCCCTACAGTTGCACAGGTGCTGGGCGCGGTCTATGTTAGGCGCGGTCTCCGACCGCGTCCAAACCGCGGGTGGCAGGTGTACGGGCTCAGCGTACTGGCACCAACGGTATGGGCACGAAGGTGAGGACGAAGATCACCGCCATCAGGATGCCCAGCAGCACGCGCTTCCCGCCCACTGGCGAGACATCATCGAGCGGCGACGGGTGGCGGGGTCCCATGAATAGCCCCAGCGCCGCCCAGATCAGCCAGGTTGGCCAGGCGGGGTTGCCGATCAGCGCCAGGTATACCCCCAAACCGCCCAACAGGAGCAACACCACGTAGGCCAGCGTCCAGGCACGGCGGCCCAGGAGGGCATACGCCACATGCCCCCCGTCCAACTGGCCGATGGGCAGCAGGTTCAGCGCCGTCACCAGCAGGCCCGCCCAGGCGGCGAAGACGATCGGGCCGCCGGGGCTTTCGGGCAGCGAGAGCCACACATCCTCGCCGTTGGCGTCCGGCAGGATGCGTCCGGTCACGATCGCCTTGGCGGCCAGGTAGAGCAGGGAGTTGCCTTCCTGGATGACCCCGCCCGCGGCCTCGGGACCCAGGAAATCGGACGGACGGCCCACACGGGTGAACAGCAGCCCGATGAACAGCAGCGGCACGGCGACGATCAGCCCGGCCAACGGCCCGGCCACGCCGATATCGAACAGCGCCTTGCGGTTGCGCATCGGGGCCTTCTGGAGGATCACCGCCCCCATCGTGCCGAAGGGGCTGGCCAGCGGCATAGGCACAAAATAGGGCAGGCTGACCGGTGAACCGTACCGCCGGGCGACGAAGTAGTGGGCCAGTTCATGGGCCAGCAGGATGCCCAGCAGCGCCACCGCAAACGGCAGGCCCGACAGATACCACAACGGATTGGTCGGGTCGGCCTCCGGCGACAGGCCGGCGATCATCACTGCGACCACGGTGACGAGGAAGAGCACTACATTAACCCACCGGCGCGAGGGTTGGGGTTGAGCCACCCCCCGCATGGCGAAGACATGGTGTGCCCCATCCTTGTTCTGAACAAGCATGGCAGTGTAGCCCAGGGCGGCGAAGCGCTCCGAGATCTGCGCGAATGCCCTCTCTGACTGATCCAGTAACTTTCCAACGAAGGTGATCGCCTGATTGGGGTCTTTGCGCCATACATCTATTCTCTTGACGGCCATCAGGCCGGCCAGTTCCCGGTACAGGCGTTCGGCTATGTCGGGTAGGCGTTCGGCCATGTCGGGTTCAGGTGGTGGAGTCTCCATCGTTTATCCTCCGAAGTTGGTCTCCCTGTTGGGTGTTGTTCACAGCCCAGGATGCCGAAGGCGGGCGAGTCGTCAGCGGGTTGAGCAGATAGAGTAGATTTCGCCTGCTGAATCCGTTTCATCTGCTCCATCCACTGACTTCTCCCGTCCGCTTCGAACGCGATTCTCAATCAAGGCGATGCGGTAGACCGCCGAAGCGCGGTTGGCCGGGATTATACCGCGGACTGCGCAACACGCAACACGGATTCTTGGCTTTTCACCCGCCTTGGGGTATAATCATCTGCAGCCATAATAAACGCCTGCCCTTCAGCGGCAAGAAAGGCAAGCCATCCCAGGAGATGAGCCTCCAAATGGAAATTGTCTGGTTCGGCCTCAACTTCTTTCGCTTCTCGGAACGCGGCATGGCCACCATCGTCACCGACCCCTATGCCCCGGAGGTAGGCCTTCCCCTTCCCCACCCGCGGGCCGACGTGATCACCCTTAGCAGCAATGACCCCCAGAACGGCTACACCCGCGGTGTCCGCGGCCCCTTCCGCGTGCTGGACACCCCCGGAGAATACGAGATTGGCGGCGTCTTCATCACCGCCATCGCCACTTACGCCGACAAGAGACGGGGGGCGGAGCGGGGATTGAACACCATCTTCCACTTCGACTACGACGGGCTGACCATCTGCCACCTGGGCAACCTCGGCCATCCCCCCACCCAGACCCAGGTGGAGGCCCTGGGCACTGTGGACGTGTTGCTCGTCCCCGTCGGCGGCGACAGCGGCCTTACCCCCGCCCAGGCCGCCGAAGTGATCAGCATGCTCGAGCCCTCCCTGGTCATCCCCATGCGCTACAAGACCCCTGGCCTCACCCTCCCCCTGGGCACGCTCAACCGCTTCCTCAAGCAGATGGGGTTGGAGAAAGCCCGCACCGAGGACTCTCTCAAAATCTCCGCACGAACGTTGCCCTCGGAGACCGAGATCGTCGTCTTGAATCCACAGTCTGGCAGCAAGGGAGGCAAGAATGGCGCGTAAAGCGGCTTTGCTCGTTCTGGCCCTGCTCGTCCTGGGCGCCTGCCGTCCCGCGGCGAGCCCGGACGAACTGCTGGAGAGGGGGCGGCAGGCGATCGAGGCCAGCCAGTGCGTCGGCGTCAACCGGTACGAACAGGCCGTCGCCGACCTGGAAGGAGCCGTCGCCGCCGACCCCACCCTGAACGAGGCTTACTACTGGCTCTACCGTGCCTACAGCGCGCTGGGAAACACGGAACGGGCCGCCAGCGCGCGCACCTTCCTCGAAACGACCGCCGCTGGCGACCAGGCCACGCCTGAGACGCTCTACTGGCTTCTCCGCATCTACACCGACAGCAGCGATACGAACGGCCAGGAACAGGCCATCGCCGCGCTGGAGGCCGCCACCGCCGCCACTCCCGATGACGCCGGGGCCTGGTACTGGCTGGGGCGCGCCCGCTACGCGCTGGGCAATACCCCCGGCGCGCAGGAAGCACTCGAACAGGCGGTCAGCCTCGATCCCAACCACGCCGCTGCCGCTTTCTGGCTGGGGCAGATATTCTCGGAAGCGGGCCGGCTCGAGGAGGCTGCCCAAATGTACGATACGGCCCTGCGTCTGGAGCCCGACAACGCTGCGGCTCTCCACAACCGGGGCGTCATCGCCTATCAGACCGGTGACCTGGCCCGGGCCATCGCCGACCTGGAGGCGGCGCGGGAACAGGACCCCAACGATCCGCAGACCCGTTATCAGCTGGGCGCGGTCTACCTGGTGCGCGCCCTGCCGGTCAGCGGGGTAGGCCTGCCGGACGAGGCCGGGTTGGAACAGGCCAGGACCCAGTTCCAGGCTGCCCTCGACCTCTGCCCGGGGATGCCTGAACCGCTCGTCGGCCTGGGCAACCTCTATCTGGTGCAGGGAGAGACGGCCGCGGCCATCGAAAGCCTGGAAGAGGCCCGCCAACGGGCGCCGGGCTCCCCTGAGACGCTCTTCGCCCTGGCACAGGCTCATGCCCAGGCTGGCGATACGACCGCCGCCTGTCAGGCCCTCGACGACTTCCTGGCCCTCAGCCCACCTGACGATTGGCGCGCCCAAGGGGAGCAGATGCGCAGCCAGCTGGCGTGTCCCTGATCTTGACCTGACAGGGCGCGAGGACGCGAAAGACACGAACGAAAGGCGGACTCTGACCTACGGGCGGAGTATAGTCACGATTCGGAGGTGAGGAAGATGAGCGCGACACCGAACCGTTGGATCGGATGTGCTGTAGCGTTCTTTCTGCTATCGCAGTGGGCGCTTCCGGTCACGACCGTCGCAGCCGCCCCCGCACCCACTACCCTTCTGCCCGCATGGTTTGGCCCTCCCCCTCAGCCCACGCAACAATCCACCACCCTCAGTATCACCAAATCCGATACCCCCGACCCGGTGAACCAGGGTGGGTGGATCACCTATCGCATCACCGTGACCAACCAGACCGCAGAGGTCGCCCATCAGGTCATCGTCACCGACACCACCCCGCCGGGCACGGTCTTCCATAGCGCCTCGGTCATCAACGGCGGCGGAAGTGTCTGGTTCCACGGCGGCCTCTCCCCTGGCGAGAGCGGCGACTACGTCTGGTTCACCGGCGACCGGGTCGGCATGGGCAGCGGCCTGCCGGGCAACCACAGCGCGGTCCTCGAGTTCGTTGTGCGGGCCGTCGGTCCCTTTGTTGACCAGAGCCAGGTGCACAACGACACCCTCGCCGCTGCAGCCATCAACGCTCCGCCCGTCACTGGCGAGGACGTGGCCACGACGGTCAACGCGCCGGCCTTCACCCTGGGCAAGGTGGCTGCCAGCGACCCCATCTCTGCCGGTGAACGGCTCGAATACACGATCACGCTGACCAACTCCGGTCACCTGACCGCCACCCGGCCTTACACTATCGTCGAGACTCTGCCTGACTGTACTCAGTATGTCACCTCCTCCCCACCCGCGCAGCAGGCTGGCGGGGTGCTCACCTGGACCCTGGACACGGACCTGGGCATCGGGGAGAGCATCACCACAACCTTCCAGGTGACGGTGACTGCCCCCTTCACCTGCGGCGTGAACCTGGTCAACGATGAATACCTGGCCTTCTCCACTGAGGTTACCCCGACCGCCCACGGCCCGGCGGTGACGACCGCCGTGCGCGCCTGGCCAATCCTTTCGATCACCAAGAGCGACGCTCCCGACCCGGTGGAGGCAGGAGCTACGATCACTTACCGCCTCATCGCCAGCAACGCGACCACCGCCACCGCCGCCGCCCAGTCGGTCCTCATCACCGACACGCTCCCCACGTACACTCTCTTCCAGTCCTGCCAGCCCGCCTGTATGCACAGTGGTCAGGCGGTCACCTGGACCCTGAGCACGTTGCAGCCAGGCGAGTCGCGCGCGCTGACCCTCACCGCGCGGACCTACAGCCCGCTTCCCTCCGGCACGCTGCTGACCAACCGCGCCGCGGTCAGCGCCACCAACGCGCTGGCCACTGCCGCCACCTCCGCCCAGACCACGATCCACTCTGCGCCGGTGCTCGCGGTCACCAAGACCGCCCAGCCGGCAGCGGTTCTGGCGGGGAGAACCGTCACCTACACCATCACCGTCGCCAACAGCGGCAACGAGACGGCGGTCGGCACAGTCATTACCGACCGGCTGCCCACGCCGTTCACCTTCGGTGGGATGGTGCAGGGTCCGGCGCCCACCGTCGCCGGCAACGTGCTCACCTGGACGGGACAGACGGTCACCGGGACGATCTGGCCGGCCGGCTGGATCGCCCCACCGGGGCCGCTGACGCTGGTCTTCACCGCCACGGCTGGCGGGGTGAACGGCGTCACCTACTACAACGCCGTCACCGTCACCAGCGGCGCGGCCAGCGCCGCCACCGGTCCCACCGCCCCGGTGCTGGTGAGCACTCCCGACCTGCGCCTGACCAAGAGCGACACGCCTGACCCGGTGATGCCGGGCCAGCGGCTGACCTACACCCTGGTCTACTCCAACGCCAGCCCGGTGGGGGCCAGCGGGGTGGTGGTGACCGACACGCTGCCAGCGTTCATCACCGGCGGCTTCGCTACCCCCCCGCCCTCCGCTGGCGTCATCGCCGCCGGGCAGACGATCACCTGGAACGTCGGCCCACTGGCCGGCAATAGCGGCAACCGCACCATCACCCTGGTGGTGACGGTGACCCAACCACTCGCCGACGGGGTGGTGCTGACCAACCGGGCCGGCATCGCCTGCGCCGAGGGGGCGCGGGCCAACAGCGGCCCGGTCACCACGACCGTGGCCTCCGGGCCGGTGCACCACTTCGCCTTCGCCCCCATCACCGACCAGGTGGCCGGCATGGACTTCACCGTGGCCATCACCGCCTACGACGCCCACAATAACGTCGCTGGCCACTTCAACGGCACGGTCACCCTCTCCGACCCCACCGGCTCGCTTCGCCCCACGACCAGCGATCCCTTCGTCAACGGCGTCCTGGCTGCGCAGACGATCAGCATCACCACAGCGCGGGTCAACCAACCCATCCGCGCCATCTCCGGCACGATCAACAACCCCTCCAACCCCTTCACCGTGACCCATAACCTGGCGGTGGCGCTTTCCCTGTCGCCGCGGAACGGCACTTTCCAGGCCGGGCAGACGCCGGCCTACACCGCCGTCGCCACCGATGCCTTCGGCAACCGCTGGACAGCGACGTCGGAGGTGACCTTCACGACCTCCGGCGGCAACGCCTTCCTCGGCGCGCCGCCGGGCAACAACGTCTTCTCGGCGACAGTCGCCGGGGTGAACTTCCCGATCACCGGCACGATCGCCGGAGCAGGCGGGCCGGTGGTGGCCACGACGGGGGTGACTGTCACCCACGGCGCGGCGGCGGCGCTGGACCTTGCCCCACAGACGGCGACCGTCGTCGCCGGTTCATGGGTCACCTACACCGCTGTCGCCACCGATGCCTTCGGCAACGCGTGGGAGGCTACGGGCCAGGCCACCTACGCTGCGGGCGGCGGCAATGCCTTCCCCGGCACGCCGCCGGGCAACCACATCCTCTCCGCCACCGTTGCCGGCACCTGGTCGGTGACCGGCACGCTGGGCAGCGCCCAGGGCCACGCCACCGTCACCATCCTTCCGGCACCGCTGCACCACTTCGCCCTGGCCCACGTTCCCACGCAGACCGCGGGGGTGCCCTTCCCGCTCACCATCAGCGCCCGCGATCGCTTCGGCAACCTCGTCCCCGGCTTCTCCGGCACCGTCGCCCTGACCGACACCACCAGCACGCTCATACCGCTCACCTGGTCCACCTGGGTGAACGGCGTGGCCTCGCCCAACGTCACCGTGTTCCGCGCCTGGAGCGACGACCTGATCACCGTCACTCTGGTCGCCACGCCGACGGTGTGGGGGGTGAGCAATCCCTTCGACGTGCTGGCCGGCCCGGCCCACACCCTGGTGTACCAGACGCCACCGACGATGCCCATCTGCAGCCGGGCCGTCGTCACCGCCACCCTGAGCGACGTGTGGGGCAACCCGGCGAACGACGGCACGGTCATCACGTTGACCGCTTACGGCGGGCTGACCTTTGCGGAGAGCGGCTCCAACACCTACCTGCCGCGCACTGCTGGCGGGCGGGTCAATGCGACGCTGGTGGCGCCGA
>DAOTYX010000189.1:0-2799 GCA_034434635.1 Anaerolineae bacterium
CAACTGCGAGCAGTTGTCCTACAAACGTCAAGTTACATAACAAACCTGACCATCTGCGGTTCAAAAATCCTCCTGGTCCGAGGATCCGGCAAACCGAAGATGGTCAGGCTTGTCTCCGACGGCTGGCCTTATGGCCTGCGATGGGGCTCAGGTCGCGGGGGCTGGATTCGAACCAGCGACCTTCAGGTTATGAGCCTGACGAGCTGCCACTGCTCTACCCCGCACGCTGTGGGGGCTATTATACCCTGAAGCCTGGAGTTGTCAAGATGCCGTATTCACGGGTGTTCGAAGCAGAAGCAATTTGGGCTACGCCGATGCTGCTTTTCCCGGCCGGAGTCGAGGCTTCAGCCGGTTTGAGCCACGTTTGCGCGGCTAAAGCCTCGACTCCGTCCCCAGACGGGGATTTGCTTCGAAATCCCCGCATGGCCGCGGCTTGCCTGGCACGCCGAGGGTGGTATACTCGAAATCCATGTCCACCTGGACCACCCGCCGTCTGGTTGACCTGTTGCGGTCGTTGTCCCATCTCTATTATCGCCGCAAGTACGGCGCCCTGGCCCGTCGCATGGGGCGGCCCGGCGTGGTGCAGGATGACCGGCGCGGCTTCATTGTCCTGCAGATAGATGGCCTGAGCCACGAACACCTGTTACAGGCGCTGCGGGCCGGGGTGATGCCCTGGCTGGAGCGGGCGCTGGCGGACGGGCGGCTGGCTCTCTCTCCGTACCGTTGCGGCCTGCCCAGCACCACTCCCGCGGTCCAGGCGGCGCTCCTCTTCGGCACCCGACACGACATCCCTGGTTTCCGCTGGTACGAGAAGGAGCGGGCGCTCTCGGTGGTGGCCAAGCGCCCCGATCAGATGCAGGCGGTGCAGGCGCGGCTGCGACAGGGGGTGGAAGGCATCCTGGCCGGAGGCTCCAGTTACGTCAACCTGTTCGACGGGGATGCCGATCTGGCCTTCTTTACCCTGGCCGCTTTCCACCCGCAACGCTTCTTCGAGTCTATCCGCGGTATGGGGTTGGTGCTGCTCTTCCTCTTGAGCCCCTTTCGCGTTCTGCGCGTTTTCGGCCTGAGCCTGGTCGGTTGCCTGGAGGTGTTGCGCTGGCGCTTGGCGGCGCTGTTCCGTGGGCGGGCCTTCCGGCCGTATGACCTGCTCGGTCCGTTTCTGGCGGCAGTGGTCAATGCCCTGTTCACCGAGGTGCAGACCTTCGGTGTGGCGCTGGACATCTACCGTCGGGTGCCGGCGATCTACGCCAACTACAACACCTACGACGAAGTGGCCCACGTCCTGGGCCCCACCCATCGGCTGGCCTTCCGCGTGTTGCGGGACGTGGATCGGCGTCTGCGGCAGATTGACCGCATGCGCGCGCGGTATCGGAGTCGGGAGTATGATCTCTACCTCCTCTCCGACCACGGCAACTCCCCATCTGTGCCTTTCTCCCAGAAGGTGGGGCGCAGCCTGGGCCAGTTCATTGTCGAGCAGTTGGGGCAAGGGGCTTCGCTGGATGAGGTGTTCGCGCTGGAAGGGGGCTCTCTGAACAAGGCACGTTTCCTTTTGGACGAGATGCGTGCGGTGACGGGGCGGCTGCCCGCGAAAGTGGCTCGCGTCGTCAACGCCCTGTGGCGTGCAATGGACCGCCGTCTGCCGGCGGATGTGGAGACTGGCGGGTACGACCTGGAGCGGCGTGAGGACGTGGTGGTGCGCGTCTCCGGCTCGCTGGCCCATGTCTACTTCAACGTCGCCCGTCGCCCGCTGCAACTGATCGAGGTGGCGCTGCTCTATCCCGCTCTCCTCGATCGGCTGTTGGAAACCGATGGCATTGGTCTGGTGGCCGGCCGGGCGGGTGGACGGGTGGTAGTGTTGGGGCCAGGTGGGGGGATGGCCGTCCTCTCCGACGGGCGGGTGGAGGTAGAGCCGCCCCATCCGCTGTTGCCGTTTGGTCAGCCGGACGGCGTGGCGGAGGATCTGCGGCGCGTGGTACCCTTCCCACACGCAGGGGACCTCATCCTTCTGGGCGCGGTTGCCGATGGGCGGGTGGTCACGTTTGAGGATCAGGTGGCCAGTCACGGCGGGTTGGGGGGGCCACAGGAGGTTCCCTTCATCGCCGGGCCGGCGGATGTCGCGTTGGCTTCCTTCGAGAACCCGGAGGACATCCATGCCTTCTTCCGCGCCCGGTATGGCCGATGAAGGTGGTCGGGGCAGTCTCTGAGAGGGTGTACTTGCACCTTTGTGGTTGCTGTGTAATATAGTGAGTCAGGGTATGTCTGATCCATCTCCGCGGCCGACTGCGCGATCGCGCCCGGTTGTGGAGACGGCTGGGACTTTGGGCAGAGGACCGCTGTTTCTGGCTGTCATGCAGGTGGGTTGGGATCCGTTAGCCTCTCAAACCACTGACGCATGACAAGGCGCATAGGAGGGTCTGGATGCCACGGAGAAAAAGGGAGACCGTATCCCATCGTCCCATCGAATCCTACGAGCACCGCGACAAGGCGCGGCTCAACAACCCGCCGGTCGGACTGGTGACGCCGGAAACCGACCCCGACGCTGGCCAGCAGAAGCAGACCTACGCCTACGACCCGCACCTCGACCCGCAACTGGTCTGGGCCGGCAAGGCTGAGCACACCTCCTTCGAGGTGCCCACCGTTTCCCTGCACGTCCACGAGCGCATTGACCCGCGTACCATCATCGAGGCCGTGCGGAAGCGTACCACAGGCAAGCGTACCGCAGGCGTCCCGCCTGCGATTCAACTCTCCCTCTTCGAGACGGAGCGGAGCGAACCCCTGCGCCAGGCCATCGAGTTCTAC
>DAOTYX010000190.1:0-27410 GCA_034434635.1 Anaerolineae bacterium
GTCGGGCGCACCTGGACCGTGGCCACCAGCGGCTGGTCGAGAGGGGCACCGATCTGCGACAGCAGGTAGACGGTGGCCTCGCGCACCGTGGGCACGCGGGTCACGATGTCGCGCGCCGCCAGCATGGCCAGGACGTTGTAGACCTTGCCCACGTGGGAGATGGGGTTCTTGCCGCAGGCCGCCTCCAGGCTCGCCGCGCGGAAGGGGGTGATCAGCCCATTGACGCGGTTGCCGCGCCCTACGGCCCCATCATCCCCCATCTCCGCCGAGGTGCCGGTCAGGGTCAGGTAGACCGCGCCGGCGGCGACCTGGTCGGCGGTGTTGACCATCACCTTCACGTCGCGGTGGTCGAGTCGCTCAGCGAAGGCCTGGATGGCCGCCTCGGCGGCGCGCTTGGCCTCGACATACTCCGTTGCGTCGCCGATCTGCTGCGCCAGGAAGGGCATGGCCACGGTCAGAACCATGCGATCCCCCTGACGAGCGCCCATCACCTTGACGTCCTCGCCCACCGGGAACTGGTCAATCAGCTGATAGTTGATGTAGCGGGAGGTCTCGTAAACCGCGTTCTCCAGCCCGGAGCGGGGCCAGTGACTGACGCCGAAACTGGTGTCGTTGGCTGTGACGTGGTCCACCACGTAGCACAGTTCCTCCGCGCCGCGGCCCACGAAGGACTCGATGAGCATGTGCCGGTCGGGGTCGAGATGGCGCATCGTCTCGCGCACGTGACGGCGCGCCGCCTCGATGGCGATGGCGTCCAGGGGGATCTCCCGCCCTTGCCAGGTGGGGGTGCCGCGGCCGGCGATCTGGATGCGGATGGGGCGCACCATCTCCCCGCCACCGTACCCCAGTTTGACCTCGCCGGCGACCAGCTGCACCTTGTCGAAATTGTGGTGCAGCAGGGTGCCCAGGTTCTCCTGGCACCACCGGCTGTACTCGACGGAGATGCGCTCGGCGATGCCATCGCACAGGCTGTCGGGGTGGCCGATGCCCTTGCGCTCGACGATCTCCACCGGCAGCGACTCGATGAACTGGCCGGTTGCTTCCGTCACGACGATATTGCGCTCGCTCACAGTCTTCTCCTTTCACCCGGCCAGGTCATCCTCAGGACGCGGGCAAAAAAACGCCCCTGCTGGAAAACAGAAGGGGCACAAAAATGCGCCGCAATCTTATCTTCCAGAACCGACGTTCTGCCGGAATTGGCACCGTTGGTCTGACCAACCAGGTTGCCGAGGCTTCTCAGGGCCGGTCCCTCCGCCTCTCTGGATAAGAATGCCGCCGGGCTATTGAATTGTGATAAACATCATACCACAGAGGGGCGAAAAGTCAAGTAGGCGTATTCATTTCCTCTTCCCTCAGGAGCCTGAAGCCGCTTCTCCCAGGCTGTCGTTGCACTCCCCGACAGCCCATTCCTGAGACGCCCGCGGGTCCGCGCCACGGGCCACAGCCTCCAGCATGCGACGGATCGTCTTCTGACAGTCGGCGTAGCCAGGCACAGCAGGCTGGGGGATGGCCTCGCTGTTCAGCAACCCAAAAGCGACCTGGTACTGAGGGTTGGCGGCGAAGTACTCCTCGAGCAGTTCCGCCACCGAAGGGCGCACCGGCAGATCGCCGGAAAGGTAGACCCAGCGGGCCTGTTGCGCCGGTTCGACCAGCCACCTGAGAAACAGCCACGCCGCCAGTTGCCGCTCCGGCGCGGTGCGAAAGATGGAAAGGTCGGCGCCATACAGCCCAACCGGCGAAGCCTCTTGCAGGGATGGCAGCGGAGCGATGGACCAGTCGAAGCCGACTCCCCTGTCCACCGCCCGGTGATAGGATGAGAGAGCCGAGGTGCCATTGATGGCGAACAGCACACGTCCCGCAGCGAAGTCCTCCCTGCTGCCAGCGGCCTCCGTCTCAAGGGCAGCGCAGCCGTCGGCAAGCAGGTCTCGCAGGAAGGCCAGAGCCTCCAGGCCAGCCTCCCCGCCGAGGGTGTAGGCAACAGACTCCTCATCCATCAATCCGCCCCCGAAATGGGCCAGCCAGTCGGCAAAGGATGGCGCACTTACCGAGAGCGTGTAACCGTAGGTCCCTGCGGCGGGATCAGCCGCTGCACAGGCCATCCTCCTGAACTCCTCCCACGTGGCCGGGGGGTGGTCGTAACCCAACAGGTTCAGCCACTCCACATTGTAGAAAAGCACCTCCATCGAGCGGCCAAAGGGGAAGCCATAGCGCCCCGCAT
The DNA here is from genome assembly GCA_034434635.1 of Anaerolineae bacterium. Taxonomy (GTDB): domain Bacteria; phylum Chloroflexota; class Anaerolineae; order B4-G1; family DUEL01; genus DAOTYX01. The sequence continues at coordinate 2,219 of DAOTYX010000190.1, forward strand.
GTCCCGGCAGGGGTTCGCCCTGCACCACGAAGGGGAAGAAATCCGCCCACTCATCCTCATCAAAACCCCATCTCTCGCTCTCGATGTAGGGGGTCAGTTCGACCAGCGCCCCCAGGCCGACATAGGCGCTGGCCTGGTCTGGGGAGGCCAGCACCACATCGGGCACCTGGCCCGTGGGGATGCCAGTGATAACCCGATTGTAGAGTTCCTCCTCGCTGCCAGCGTACTCGCCCAGGATGGTGATGTTCCAGTCATTGCTGGTGTTGAAGTCATCCACCAGCGCCAGGAAAGCCTCCGCCCGGCTGCCGGTGTAAGGATACCACAGCGTGACCACCCGACCGCGGGGGTCCAACCTCTCCAGGTTGCCATAGACTCCCGCCCCCTGCCCAGGAGCAGGCCGACAGGCGGTGATCACCAACCCCAGGGTCACCACCAGGACTGCCACTCTCATGACCGTCAACCTCGCGCCCCACAATCCCATCCGCTGCATTCGTTTCCTCGCTTCTCCGCGTCCCCGTGTCTAAAGGGATGCCTCCGGCCTGTATTCCCCCCAAACCCGACGCAACGCACCGCAGATCTCACCCAGCGTACAGCCGGCTTCGACCGCAGCGATGAACAGCGGCATGAGCGGTTCGTCGGGGGCGAGAGCAGCCGCCTCGATGCGCGAGAGCATCCCCGCTGCGCGCTCCCCGTCTCGCTCTGCCCGCAGCGCCGCCAGGCGCGCCCGCTGCCGCTGCTCGACGGCCGGGTCCACCATCAGCCGCTTCAGGGCCACCTTCTCGCCCTCCAGCGCGTATTCATTGACTCCCACGATCACTCGCTCGCCGCTGTCCACCTCTCTCTGATACCGGTAGGCGGCGTCGCTGATCTCCTGCTGGATATACCCCTGCTCGATGGCTGCCATCGCGCCGCCCAGCGCGTCAATCTTCTCGATGTAGGCCAGGGCGCGCCGCTCGATCTCGCTGGTAAGGTGCTCGATGACGTAGGAGCCGGCCAGCGGGTCAACGGTGTTGGCGACGCCCGACTCGTGGGCGATGATCTGCTGCGTGCGCAGGGCGATCCGCGCTGACTCTTCGGTGGGCAGCCAGAGCGCCTCGTCGCGGGAGTTGGTGTGTAGCGACTGCGTGCCGCCCAACACCGCCGCCAGCGCCTGGAGCGTCACGCGGACGACGTTGTTCTCTGGCTGCTGTGCGGTAAGGGTGCAACCAGCGGTTTGCGTGTGGAAGCGCAGCATCCACGAGCGTGGATCGCGCGCCCGGAAGCGCTCGCGCATCAGCCGCGCCCACAGGCGGCGGGCGGCGCGGAACTTGGCGATCTCCTCCAGGAAGTCGTTGTGGGCATTGAAGAAGAAGGAGAGGCGCGGGGCAAAGGAGTCCACATCCAGCCCCGCAGCGATGGCCGCCTGGACGTAGGCGATGCCGTTGGCCAGGGTGAAGGCTACCTCCTGTACCGCGGTGGCGCCTGCCTCGCGGATGTGGTAGCCGCTGATGCTGATGGTGTTCCACTCCGGCACCTCATCGGCGCAGTAGCGGAAGACCTCGGTCACCAGACGCATCGAGGGGCGCGGCGGGAAGATGTAGGTGCCACGGGCGACGTACTCCTTGAGGATGTCATTCTGCACCGTGCCGCGCAACTGCCGGGGGGCCACCCCCTGCTCTTTGGCCACGGCGATCAGCATGGCCAGCATGATTGCGGCGGGGGCGTTGATGGTCATCGAGACGCTGACCCGGTCGAGGGGAATGTCCGCAAACAGCCGCCGCATTTCCTCCAGGCTGCTGATGGAGACCCCCACCCGGCCCACCTCCCCTGCCGCCAGCGGGTGGTCGGCGTCGTAGCCGATCTGGGTGGGCAGGTCGAAAGCGACGGAGAGGCCGGTCTGTCCCTGGGACAGCAGGTACTTGTAGCGGGCGTTCGACTCCTCGGCGGTAGCGTAGCCCGCGTACTGGCGCATGGTCCAGAAGCGGCCACGGTACATCGTGGGCTGGACCCCGCGGGTGAACGGGTACTGACCAGGGAAGCCCAGGTCGGCCTCGTAGTCCAGCGGCACGTCGGCGGGGGTATAGAGCCGTTCCAGGGGGATGCCGGACAGGGTCGAGAACTCCTGTCGCCGTTCGGGAGCGCGGGCCAGGGCCGGCCCGACGACGCGTTCTTCCCACTCCTTCTTCGCCTGTTCCAGGTTGTCCATCGCCATCTCCTCTTTTCACCAAGCGCTCCTCAGGGGTATCTGCTGCTCACCCACCGCTGCAGGATCATCCCCTGGCGGTCCTTCTGCGGGCGTGGTCAGGCTCTGTTGGGCGCGGTCGGAGACCGCGCCCAACAGAGTGGTAGTCTGGCTAGCGGGGTAGGGCAAAGACCATCACGCGATGGTTGGCCGCGTCGGTCACATACAGGTCGCCGTTCGGCCCCAGCGCCAGGCCCATCGGCAGGTTGAACGAGGCGGCGTCGGAGCCGCGCTGGCCGAAACTGTAGAGATAGGTGCCGGCGCTGTCGAAGACCAGCACCCGGTAGTGGCCAGGGTCGGTGACGTAGACGCGCCCCTCCTCATCCACTGCGACGTAAGGCTTCTCCTCGGCCCCCGGGTTGTTCCAGCCGGAGATCGGCCACTCCAGAACCGGCTCGCCGTCCGACTCCAGCACCTGCATGCGCAGGTTCCACGAGTCGGCGATGACCACCTGACCGGCGGGGTTGAAGGCCAGCCCCACCGGCTCGTTCAATCGCCCCGGCGAGGCGCCCGCGCCGCCCCACTGGCGCAGGAATTGCCCATCGGCGGTAAAGACCTGCACCCGCTTGTTGCCCGTATCGGAGACATAGACCGAGCCGTCGTCCGCCACGGCCAGCGCGCGGGGGCCGTAGAAGAGACCCTGCCCTGACGGGTCATCCGGGCCGGCCTCGCCATAAGTCCCCCACTGGCCCAGGAACTCGCCGTCGGCGGTGAAGTGCTGGATGCGGTGAGCCCAGGTATCGGCGACGTAGACGGTGCCATCAGGCGCCACCGCCACCCCCCAGGGGTCGCAGAAGGTGCCGGGCGCGGGTATGCCCTGGCCGCAGTCGCCGCTGCTTCCCCAGGCGGTGACGAACAACCCATCGGCGGTGAACTTCTGGATGCGGTTGTTGCGCGAGTCCGTCACGTAGACGAAACCGTCAGCCGAGACAGCGATCCCCCGCGGCCAGGAGAACTGCCCCGGCCCGCTCCCTTCTGACCCCCACATACGGCTGGCGGTCAGCGGTTGCCAGGCGCCCGCGTAGGGGTCGGTCAGCGGCGGCAGTTCCGCCGGACCCTCCGGCGCGGCCCCCACACCGAAGCCCCACAGCCGGTCGGCGACGTCCTTGCGCACATACAGGCGATACTCCCAGTGCAGAGGCCAGTTGTCCGGCGAATGGTTCTCATCGGTGATCTCGTCGTACTGACGGTAGTCCATCGCGTAGAAGATGCGCCACAGCGCCCGGCGGCGGTCGGAGTCAGTAAGCCAATGCCACAACCGCTGTGGGGTGAGTTGCCGGTAGTCCTCCATGGGCCACCAGAGGTAGGTGTAGGTGAAGATGTAGTAGTCATCCCCCAACAACGGCTCCACCGCCGACCAGTCCTTGCTGCCGGCAAGTACCGCAGTGGCCACCACCTGATCACGGGTTGGGTCTGTGGAGTAGTAGCGGGCATTGGGATAGTCCCGCAGGTACCAGGAGAAGGGCCAGGCGGCGTCGGGGCCGTAGGTGACGTCAATCATCTGCGGGCCGCCGCCGACGCGCAGCGACAGTTCCTCCAACTGCTCCATCGTCGTGCGCACGTCAGGACCCTCGTGGGCATAGACCAGGAACTCGGCCGGGCGGTCGAAGTTGATGAACGACAGGCGGTAGGCGATGCGCACGGTCAGCAGGGTCAGCACCAGCAGGCCGGTGCAGACCACCAGCAGCAGCCCGGTGACGCCGCCCGTGCGGCGCCACAGCCAGGCGACCAGCGCGCCCAGCAGGCCCACGCCGACCAGCGCGCCGAGGAAGGTGCCGGTCACCATCAACTGGCTCAGTTCCACCCCGCCGAAGGGATGCTGTCCCACCGAGTTGAACAGCGCGGCCAGCGTGGCCACCAGCGCCGGCAGGAGCAATGTCATCAGCCAACCCTGCCGCGCCCATACCCCGCGCCAGTCCATCCTCTCCAGCAGCCGCCCGACCAGCCAACCGGTCAACAGGATCATCGGCAGGGTGATGTGGACGACCAGCCAGGGCATCTTCTCGCCAGCGTAAGAGTAGCCGAACCACGACAGTACTGCCCAGAACAGCAGAAAAGGGATGAACAGGGATTGCACGCCCGGCAACGTGGGCGTAGCGGTCTCGCCGTCCGCCGCGCGCCGACGGAGCCATCCCACCACCCCGCGCACCGCCAGGTAGAGCGGAGCCACCAGCAGGCCCAGCATCGGCAGGAACTCATACATCGGCGTGATGACCAGGTAGTAGAACCACGGCTGGGTGCCGCGCTGTACCCCCTGCTGCTCCAGCCAGTAGCCCAGCGACCCCACCCAGCCGCTGGCGATACCCGAGCCGTTGGTGAAGACGGTGGTGAAGAAGACCAGGAAGATGACCATGTAGATCGCCACGGCAATGGGCCAACGCCGCCAGTCCCACAGCAGGCCGATGAGCACGGCCAGCATAAGCATCAGAGCCAGGGCCGCGCCGGTGTAGTAGATGGCCGGCGCGGTGTAGTCCAGCACATTCAGGCTCGCCAGGTCGGTCCAGAAGGGCGAGACCGCCGCTGTCGGTGAGACGCCCACGACTACCGCCGCCAGTCGCGCCGCCGCACGGGCTGGCAGCGGCGAGGCGAAGGGCAGGATCAGCGTGCCGATCAGCATCATCAGGTCGAAAGCGCGGGACTGCCGCAGGCGCTGGCTGCCCAGACCGTAGAGCAGGAGGATGACGGCAGCGACTGCCGCGACAGCCGCAACGACCAGGCCGGCCGTGCCCACGGCCGACCCCGCCTGGGGCGGCAATGGCACCAGGCGACCGACCAGAGTGGCCATAAGGCCCAATGCCAGGATAGCCACCGCCACCGGAAATGCGGCTTCCGCCGCCGGCCGCTCCCAGCGCTGGCGCAGCGATTGCAGCAGGAACAGGCCCGCCAGAAACAACCAGAAGATGGCTGTGTAGATGAACGCCACTTCTTTGGTGGCGAACATCATCGAAAGCGCCCCGGCCAGGACGTAGAGATGCCGATCCCGGCCATCCTCCAGGTAACGGAAGATGGCCCAGACCATCAGCGTGGCCCACAGGGCGGCAGGGATGTCGTGACGGATGTAGCGCGAGTAGTACGTGATGGCAGGGGAAATCAGCAGCAGGAAGGAGGTCGCCAGCGCGCCTGTCCGTCCCAGGTAACGGCGGAACATATAGGGCAGGACCACCGTCAGTGCCGTGCCCATGATGGCGATGGGCAGGCGAGCGGTGAAGTCGTTGTCACCAAACAGGAAGTAAGAGAAAGCCACCAGGTGGAAGTCGGCCGGGCCGTGCATCATCGGGTTGTGCTGGAAGCCGTTGCCCGCGTACAGGTCCCAGGAGAACTTGGTGTGCAGGCTCTCATCGTGGCTCTGCACGCGATAGCCCAGCATCCACAGCCGCGAGACCAGACAGAGCAGCAGGATCAGCAGGTACAACCCCTGCTCCCGATTCAGCCGCACCCCTGGGATGATCGGTCGGTCAAGCCAGGATTCGCTTCCGTTCTCACTCATTCCCTTTCTCCGCGTCTCCGTGTCCCCGCAACTTCTTATCTCCGCCTCACCGCGCCGTCCTCAGGTCCTCCCGCACCCACAGGGCCACCTGCTCAGAGGTAAGGGGGGAGGCCGACTCGCGATACAGCCACCAGCGCACGGTCTGCGCGCCGCCCCACTGCGGGCTCCAGGTGCGATGCAGGGTGAACGCCGCGCCGATGTACCCTTCCGCCCGCGCCGTCTGCGCTGGCACGACGACCAGCGGCGGGTCCCCCGGCGCGACATCCTGCTGCAGGAGCCCCGGCGAAGCCGCGCTGCCCGGCGGCGCATCGGCGAAGCGCAAATCGAAGTGACGCAGTGCCCAGATCAACGCGGGGTCGTCCGAACCGACGATGGTGACCGGCAACCCCGTCGTCCCGTTGTGGGTCAGTGTGGCGACCTGCTCCACCGTCTCCACCAGCAAGCGGACCTCCACCGCTGTGGGCCGCTGGACAGGCCCTTCACGAGGGTCAGCAGGGCGGACGTGGGCCAGTCCCCAACCGGTGGAGAGGGTCACCAGCAGCAGGAGCACGGTCACCGAGAGCGCCCCGGCGCGCAGGGCCGTGGTCAGCCCCTGGCGCACAACCTGCGCCGTCTCCTCGTCCGGCTCGGGTACGGAGACGGCGAAGCCGAAGGCGATGGTGAGCAGCACCTGGAGGATCGCTGCCAGCCCGGCGATGTACAGGTCGGTGGGTTGATTGGTGACGGAATAGCGCGCCAGCGCCAGCCCGCAGTGGGCCCACAGCACGAGCGATATGGGCAGGTACAGCCCTTCGTTCAGCCAGCGCCCGTGGCGCGCTACCGCCGTCACCAGGCTTTCGACGGCCAGCCCGCCCAGGCCGGAGAGCGGCAGGAGCAGCCACAGCAGGTCAGCAGGCTGGCGGCCGGGCATGAGCGTCAGTTGCAGCAGGCTGAGGGCGGCCCAGCAGGCGAAGAGAAGGCCCAGGCCGTGCCGTCGCTGCACCGCCAGCACCAGCCCCGCCAGCCCGACCAGCAGCAGGAGCGGCTCATAGACGCCCAGCAGCAGGGCGAAGGAGGGAGCCGCCGGCCCGGCGGGCGCGGCGAAGCGGGCCAGCCAGCCCAGCAACTGCTGCCCGACAGCCGCCAGGCCAGCCGGGTTCAGGCCCATCCCCGCGCCGAAGGCCAGCAGCCCGCCCATGGTGGCCAGCAACCCACGACCCAACGCCGGGCGGAGCAACGGCCACAGCCAGGGCAGGGAGCCACGCCAGGCCCACAGGCAGATGACCAGGGCCAGCAGCAACCCCATCCCCATCCCCCAGGCTGCTGGTCCCGCCGTCAACGCCAGAGCCAGCCCCAGCCCACCCGCGATCACCAGCGCCGGATGCCAGGTGTCCAGGAAGCGGGCGGCGCAGCCCACCAGCAGAAGCATCCCCAGCGCCGCGGGCACGGTTCCATCCAAGGTGCGGGAAAAGAACAGCGCCGTGGGCGAGAGGGCAAGTAACAGGCCCATCCCCAATGCTCCCCAACGGCCCAGGTAACGGGTCAGCAGCAGCGGGGCCAGCACCAGGCCCACGCCCGCCAGCGCCGGCACCATGCGGGCCAGACCGTCCCCATCGCCGAACAGGGCAAACAGGAGGACGTTCAGGTGGAACAACAGGGGAGCGCCAACGGCCGCGCCGGGAAGGGGCGTCTGCCCCACGTGGTACGCAGCCAGCGCCTGAGCCGCCTCGGCGGAAGTCAGCGGCGCGGCGGCCAGGTCGGTCAGACGCAGGAGGGCGGCCAGCAGGGCCAGCGCCGCCCACAGCAGGCCCGTGGCGCTGGGCGCGGTCTCCTGACCGCGCCCGCCCTGCGGTTTAAGGGGCGACTGATCACTCATGGCAGCAACCCTGTCTCCATTTCCGGCAGAGTGGTGCGATAGATGGTGACCTCCTCGTTCCGATAGACGACTTCCAGCAGCGTGTCGAACTTCGCCAGTCCCGTGGCCGGGTAGCGGGAGCGCTCCAGCGGGCCGACGTAGACGTAGCGGATGTCGTACCGTTCCAGCAACGCCAGGGTCGCCTCGGGGTCAGTGGTGGTATAGAGCGTCTCGATATCCGGCTCGCGGCGCGCCGGCTCATCGTAGTTGCCGCGCCACTGACTCTCGTGGTCGCCCCAGCCCAGCAGCGTGGGCAGGCCGGTGAAGGCGGAGACACGTCCCTCGTAGATGTAGGCGCGGTAACGGTCGCCAGGGGCCTCGAGGATGACCGGCGTCCCGGTGACGTTGCGGTTCAGCCAGTCTATAGCGGCCATATCGCCGGCATTGGTAGAGTAGAGGTAAGCCGCGCCGTCCAGCGTGGGCGGCAGGCCACGGTACATCTGGGCCCGGGCGGGGATGGCCAGCGCCGGGTAGAGCAGGCCCCCTGCCAGCAGCAGCACCGTCAGCGCCGCCCACACCCCGTTCGGGAGCGTGAGCCGGGAATGGGTCAGCCATCGGCCCAACAGGTAGGCGGCGGCGATGCCCCACATCACCCAGGCCTGGAAGTAGAACTTGAAGACCGTGTTCATGCGCGTGCCGAAGTGGTCGCGCAGGTAGATGAACTCCACTGCCATCGTCAACAGCGCGCCACCGGCGATGAGCAGGAGCACATAGGCCGTCTCCAGCTCCACACCGGCCGCCGTGGGCGCGCCGGAGCGCTGCTGCCGTTGGCCCAATGCGAGCACCGTGGTGCAGAGCAAAGCCAGCAACAGCAACGCCGTCCAGGGGGTCAGCAGCCGTTGGACCAACCGCTGGACGATCAGGTCCACGGCGTTGGGGATGTGTTCCAGGCCGGGGACGAGGCCGCCGCTGCGCCAGACCGCCAGATAGCCGCGCCCCTGTGGGCTGACCAGCACGGCCAGCAGGATGAAGAGCAGCAACCCCAACAGCAGGCCCACCGTCCACGTGGCGACACTCCAGCCGGAGACGCGCGCTTTGAGCGCCTCGCTCACCGTCAGGACAACAGCCGGCAACAGGAGTGGACCGAACATCACCAGGAACTGCGGCAGACGGGTGGCGTTGAACAGGTTCGGGGCCACTCCGCCCGCCTGAGAGCGCAGGCCCAGCCAGAAGGGCAGATAGAGCAGGAAGCCACCGACAGCAAGGAGGAGTGGGAAGAGGCCGATGGAGAGAAACCCCCGCACCGATTCCCCAACCGCAGGCCGCTGGCGATAGAAGAACGCTGCGGTGATGATCAGCAGGTAGATGGGGAAATCCCAGGTGTTGAGAAAGCCCAGCCCGCCCAGACAGAGGGCGTAGATGAACAACTCCCACGCGCGAAGCGGCATGGGGAAGGACAGCCGGTATGGGGCGCGGTCAGAGGCCGCGCCCATCGAGGAGTCCGTTTCGCGCAGAAGCAGCGCCAACGCCAGAGCCAGCACCAGGATGACGAAAGGTAACCCCAGCACGTGGGGATGCATGTCCCCGAGGATGAAGGAGAAGGCGGGGAACTCGTCAATCACCTCCCACTCCGCCGGGTTGGCCAGGGTGTGCCACGGGGCGGTGTCGTGCAGCACGCGCGAGGCCTGCCACCACCACAGGTAACGCTGCGGAACCCACGATCCCTCGGCCAGCGCTGGCGGCGGGACGTTGATGGAGCGGATGTCCAGCCACTGCCAGAAGGCGACCGGGAACAGGCCGCGGGCGTGAAAGACCTCCAGCAACCCCTCCAGGTTGCCGCACAGGGCGACGAAGAGCGGTCCCAGCAGCCCTCCCAGGAGCGCGCCCCGCTCGTTCTGTCGGGCCAGCAGCGCGTAGACCAGACCATAGGCTCCGGTGCAGGTGAGGGCGAAGAGGGTGGCGATGCCCAGGTTGAAGCCGACCGTTGCTGGCACCCCCGAAAGCCGCACCAGCATGCCGACCATCACGTACCCGAAGTAGTAATAGGAGATGCCGAAGCCCGAGAGCCAGGGGTCCTGCGGCGGGAAGTGCGGGGCGCGCAGGACGGAGTTGAGGAAAGCGATCTCCATCCACTTCTCGCCGCCGGCGGTTTCGATGTTGGGCATATGGGCACGGACGACGCACCAGACGGCGAAGGCCGCCGCGAAGAGGAGCTCCACGACCACGATGTGCCAGATGGACAATGTGTGAGAGGGTGGTGGCTGTCCCTCACGACGCAGCCAGAGCGCCGTCCCGCTGGCCGCCAACACCGCCAACGCGGCCAGGATCGCGCCGGCGGTATTGGGCAGCCAGCCGAAGGTGAGCATCACCCAGAAGAGCCAGCCGCCCACCAGCAACCCCAGCGGGCGGGCGAAGGCGTAGCCTCGACCCGGCAGGTGGCGCAGCAGGCGCAGCGTCAGCGGCAGCGCCGCCAGGCCGAAAAGTTGCACCACCAGATACCAGCGTAGCGCCAGGGCGACCTCACCAGCCAAACTCACCTCGCGTCAGCCGTCGTCCGTCGTCCTTCATCAACCCAGCGCCTCTTCCGCCGCCGCGAGCCGGGCCAGCACCCGCTCCCGTCCCAGGATGCTCAGCGTGCCGAAGAGGGGCGGCGATACCTGCTTGCCCGTCGTGGCGGTGCGCAGGAGGCCGAAGACCTGGCCCGTCTTCAGCCCCATCTCCGCCACCAGGCCGCGCAGGGCCGGCTCCAGCGTCCCCTCGTCGAAGTCCGACAGGTCGGCCAGGAGGCGGCGCGCCCGGCGCAGCACCTCAAGGCGTTGCTCGACGCTCAGGTTCTTCTCCACCAGCGCTTCCGCGGGCAGGGGGGGGAAGTCCTTGAAGAAGAAGTCGGTCCATTCCGCCACGTCGGTCAGCCGCTTCAGCCGTTCCTGGATCAGCGGCACCATGCGCGCCAGCCTGGCCCGCGTCTCGGCGGGGCAAGGATCGGGCACCAACCCCGCCTTCTGCCAGAAGGGCACCAGTCGCTCGAGCAGGTCGTCGGGGGAGAGGCTGCGGATGTAGACGCCGTTCATCCAGTCCAGTTTGTCGTAGGAGAAGACCGCCGGGGCCTTGTTGACCCGGCCCAGGTCGAAGCAGGCGACCAGTTCATCGCGGCTGAAGACCTCCCGTTCCTCCCCCTCTCCCGGCGCCCAGCCAAGCAGGGCCAGGAAGTTGAACAACGCCTCGGGCAGGTAGCCCTGGTCACGGAACTGGCTCACGGCGGTCGCTCCGTGCCGCTTGGAGAGTTTGCGACCGTCGGCGCCCAGCACCAGCGGCACGTGATGGTACTCCGGCAGTTCCCAGCCAAACGCCTGGTAGAGCAGCACGTGCTTGGGCGTGCTGGGCAGCCACTCGTCGGCGCGGATGACGTGGGTAACGCCCATGTGGTGGTCATCCACCACCACCGCCAGGTGATAGGTGGGGTAACCATCCGATTTCAGAAGCACCTGGTCGTTGATCAGTTCGTTCTCGAAGACCAGGTCCCCCTTGATGCGGTCGTGGACCACCGTCTGCCCTTCCAACGGCACCCGCAGGCGGATGACGTGCGTCTCATCAGGACGAATGGCTCCTGGCGGCAGGTCGCGGCAGTGACGGTCGTACATCACCTCCGGCTGTTTGAGGGCGCGCCGGGCTTCCCGCACCGCCGCCAGTCGCTCTGGTGAGCAGTTGCAGCGGTAGGCCCAGCCGCGGGCCAGCAACTCCTCCGCCGCCTGCCGATAGAGCGACAGCCGTTGCGACTGGATGTACGGCCCGCACGGCCCGCCGACGGCGTACCGCTCGGCCTCTTTGACCCCGCAGGCACGCAGTTCCTCCAGCCCTGGCCCTTCGTCCCACTCCAACCCCAGCCAGCGCAGCCCCTCCATGATGGTGGTCATGGTCCGCGGTTGGTAGCGGACGCGGTCGGTATCCTCGATGCGCAGGATGAACTGGCCGCCAGTGTGGCGGGCGAACAGCCAGTTGAAGACCACCGTGCGCACGCTGCCGATGTGCAGTTCACCGGTGGGACTGGGGGCGAAACGGACGCGAACGGTCATGGTTGATTCTCCGGTGGGGGTGTGGGGCAAGGCATTGGGCGTCGCCCCTACTTTGCCCCTGCGATTCTGGCCCACTCATCCCGCAGGGTGACCGTGCGGTTGAAGACCAGGTTTCCGGGGGTCGTGTCGGGGTCCACGCAGAAGTAGCCCAGCCGCTCGAACTGGAAGCGATCGCCGGGCCGGGCGCTGGCCAGCCCCGGCTCCACCTGGCAGCCCGTCAGCGCCTCCAGCGAGTGGGGGTTGAGGTTGGAGATGAAGTCCCCGCTCTCCTCGGGGTCGGGCGTCAGGAACAGGTGGTCGTAGAGGCGCACGGTGGCCGGGATGGCGTGGGCAGCGGAGACCCAGTGCAGGGTGGCCTTGACCTTGCGGCCATCGGGCGCGTCCCCGCCTCGCGTGGCCGGGTCATAGGTGCAGCGGAGTTCCACCACCTGGCCCTGTTCGTCCTTGACCACCCCCACGCATTTGATGAAGTAGCCGTATCGCAGGCGGACCTCGCGGCCGGGGGCCAGCCGGTAGAACTTCGGCGGCGGCTCCTCCAGGAAGTCGTCCCGCTCGATGTAGAGGACGCGCGAGAAGGGCACCCGGCGCGTGCCCATCGTGGGGTCCTCCGGGTTGTTCACCGCCTCCATCTCTTCGACCTGGCCCTCGGGGTAGTTCTCGATCACCACACGCAGCGGGCGCAGTACCCCCATCACCCGTGGCGCCCGTCGGTTCAGGTCCTCACGGACGCAGTGCTCCAGCAGCGCGATGTCCACTACGCTGTCCGCCTTGGCCACGCCGATGCGCGCACAGAAGGCGCGGATGGCCTCCGGCGTGTAGCCGCGCCGACGCATGCCACGCAGGGTGGGCATACGCGGGTCGTCCCAACCGCTGACGTGCCCCTCGCGCACCAGTTGCAGCAGTTTGCGTTTGCTCATCACCGTGTAGGTGAGGTTGAGCCGCGCGAACTCCACCTGGCGCGGATGGTGCACCCGCAGGGCGTCGAGGAACCAGTCGTAGAGGGGGCGGTGGTCCTCGAACTCCAGCGAGCAGAGCGAATGGGTGATCCCCTCGATCGAGTCCGACTGCCCGTGGGCCCAGTCGTAGGTGGGGTAGATGCACCATTTGTCGCCGGTGCGGTGGTGGGTGGCATGGAGGATGCGGTACATGACCGGGTCGCGCAGGTTCATGTTCGGCGAGGCCATGTCGATTTTGGCTCGCAGGGTGCGCGAACCGTCGGGGAACTCGCCCCGCCGCATGCGTTCGAACAGATCCAGGTTCTCCTCCACCGACCGGTTACGGTAGGGGCTTTCGCGCCCCGGCTCGGTGAGCGTGCCGCGATATTGGCGTACCTCCTCTGGGGTGAGGTCGCACACGTAGGCCTTGCCCTCGCGGATCAACTGGACGGCCCACTCGTACAACTGCTCGAAGTAATCCGAGGCGTAGTACTCCCGATCCCCCCAGTCATACCCCAGCCAGCGGATGTCCTCTTTGATGGCCTCGACGTACTCGACTTCCTCTTTGGTCGGGTTGGTGTCGTCGAAGCGCAGGTTGCAGAGGCCGCCGAAGTCGGCGGCGATGCTGAAGTTGATGGTGATGGCCTTGGCATGGCCGATATGCAGATAGCCGTTTGGCTCCGGCGGGAAGCGGGTGTGGACCCGCCCGCCGAAGCGGTTAGTCTCCAGGTCCCGAGCGATGATCTCCCGGATGAAGTCCGAAGCCGCGACTGTGGTATCCATCTCTCACTTCTCCTTGTGCCGCATGGCGACCCCCTCCACCAGTCCCAGGCCGATCATCGCGGTGAGCAGCGCGCTGCCCCCGTAACTGATGAACGGCAGCGGCAGGCCGGTGACGGGGATCAGCCCCAGGTTCATGCCGATATTGACCGCCATCTGGAAGAACAGCACCGTGCCTATGCCGACCACCATCAGCCGCCCGAAGCGGTCGGGGGCCAGCAGCGCCGCACGGAAGATGCGCGTAAAGAGCAAGAAGAACAGGAACAGGAGCAGCGTCGCGCCGATGAAGCCCATCTCCTCGCCGACGACGGAGAAGATGTAGTCCGTATGGCGCACGCGCAGGAAGCGCAACTGGCTCTGGCTGCCCACCCCGTACCCCTTGCCCCACAACCCACCGGAGCCGATGCTGATCAGCGCCTGGTCCACGTTGTAGAGCGCCGCCGGGTCCCGCTCCGGATGCAGGAAGAGGCGCACCCGGTCCCGCTGGTACTCTTCCATCACGCTCCACAAGGGTACCAGTGACGCCAGGCCGATCAGCAGGGTCCCCACCAGATAACCCAGGTGGACCTCCGAGACGAAAACCATCACCCCCCAGGCGGCGACGAAGATCACCGCCGTGCTCAGGTCCGGCTCGCGGAAGACCAGCGCCGCCGGTATGATCATCAGCGCTGCCGAGAGCAGGTAACGCCACAGGCCTGGCCGCTCACCCCGGCGCGAGGAGTCCATATCCGCGATCCGGCGCTCCCGTGGTGGGGGGTCGAGCACCGCTGCCAGGCTGATGATGACCAGGATCAGCGCCGGGAAGGAGGGTTGCAGGCGGAAGGTGCCGATGTAGAACCAGCGGCGCACCTCGCCGATCTCGCTCTCGCCGATGAAGAGCACCAGCACCAACAGGCCGATGCCCACGATGTAGCCGATCCACCAGAAGTGACGCAGCCACTCGTAGGGGATGGCGGCGACCAGGAAGAGCAACCCCAGGCCGATGATGGCGAAGGTCGCCTGCCGCCGCCACAGGTCGGCCAGGTCCTCCGTGCCCAGATTGGCGCTGCGGATCATGACCACGCCGAAGAAGGTCAGCACCAGCAAAAGGGCCAGGAGGACGAAGTCGAACCGGCGCCAAGAGGATGTAAAGGTCGGCATCCTACCTCGGGCGCTGCCCCCGTTGGGTGCGCAGCGGGATGTTGGCCGTCAGGCGGCTGAGGCGCGGCCCCTCGGTGAAGGTCACCTCGACCCCCTCGGGGTCTATCGCCACGTGGCGGGAGATGACGGCGATGATCTCGTCTTTGAGGGTGTCCAGCAAACCGGGAGAGATCTGCGCCCGGTCGTAGGCCAGCACCAGGCGTAGCCGCTCACGGGCGATCTCCCCACTGCTCGGCTGACGACGACCGTGAAAGAGGTCCTGGATTTTCATGGCTCACTCCCCCTCAGGACGCACCAACCGTCGGAGACGTCCCAGCAGGCCTGGCTCGCGCAGGGGAAGGAAGGGCACCTCCTCGCCCCGCAGGCGGTGGGCGATGTTATGGAAAGCCCGCCCGGCCATGCTGTTGTCGCTCAGGGCGACGGGGCGACCCGTGTTCGCCGCCGCCAGCACCGCTTCGTCCTCTGGGACAACGCCGATCAGTTGTATTGCCAGCAACTCGAGCACGGCGTTCGTCTCCAGCATGTCCCCCCGGCGCACCATCTCCGGCTTGACCCGGTTGAGGATCAGGTGCAGCGGGCCTTTCTCCTCTGCTTCCAGCAAGCCGATCACGCGGTCGGCATCCCGCACCGCCGCCACCTCCGGATTGGTGACGATGAGCACCTCGTCCGCCGGCGCGACGGCGACGCGGAAGCCCTGCTCGATGCCTGCCGGCGAGTCAATCAGCAGGAAGTCGGCGCCTTCCCGCAGTTCGTCACAGACCTGCACCATCTGCTCTGGATTGACGGCGGTCTTGTCGCGCGTCTGTGCCGCAGGCAGCAGGTAGAGTTCCGGCAGCCGCTTGTCGCGCACCAGCGCCTGGCGCAGGCGACAACGCCCCTCGACGACATCTACCAGGTCATAGACGATGCGGTTCTCCAGACCCATCATCACGTCCAGGTTGCGCAGGCCGATGTCGGCGTCAATGATGACCACCCGCTGCCCCTGTGCGGCCAGGGCCGTCCCCAGGTTGGCGGTGACGGTTGTCTTACCCACGCCCCCCTTGCCCGAAGTAATGGTGACCGCTCTTGCCGGCATCGCTCCCCTCACTTGTCCCGCCAGGGTATCGCTTCGATCCGCCCGTTACGCACGCGCGCTGTCTCCGGCACCGGGCGGCGACGTTTCTCCTCCGGGGAACGGGCGATGTAGCCCGCGATGCGCAACTGGGTGGGACTCAGGTCCAACGCGCAGACCGTTGCCCCGCTGTCTCCCATAGCCCCGGCATGAACCACGCCGCGCACCTTGCCCCACACGATGATATGTCCGCCCGCCACCACCTCCGCCCCGGCATGAACATCGCCGATGACGACCACATGGCCGGGGTGATGCACCTTCTGACCAGAGCGCAGGGTCCGTTCCACCACCAACGGCGGGAAATCGGTCTCTGGCTCAGTGACTTCCTTCTTTTGCTCGGAGGGTTCCACCATATCAAGGTGAACCACCAGCCCCATCCGCGCCGCCGCCAGGGTGGTTTCATCACGGGAACTGAGCACCCCCCACAACGCCACCTCGTGGAGGGCCAGCAGGTCACGAGCCTGCTCGATCTCTGTGGCGGTCAGCAGCCGGTCGCCCACGTCCAACACCGCCCGGCCACCCTGGAAGAAGCCAGCGCTCTGCGCCAGCCGTTTCTCCAGCAACGCCAGCCGTTCCGTCCATTCTCCCGCCCCCAGGCCGATCAGCAACCCCTGGCGGATACCCTTGATGCGCACTTCTGCCGGCTGTGTCATCTCACCTGCGCAGCCTCAGGCGTCTTCACGCTCGACCACGGACAACGGACCACAGCCCACACGCTGCTTGATTGCGGTCCGTGGGCGGTAGTCCATCAGCACGTATGAGAAGCCACACCACAGATTATAACACAGAGCGAAAGGATGCCCAAGTTCACGCGGGGGCGGGTTGCGGCGACGGATGGGCCTCACGGCGCGCTCAGCAGCCGCACCACCTCCGCCTCAGCCCCCTCCGGCCCTTCCCAAACCACGTGCGGCCAGCCCTGGCGATCCACCACCACCGTGTGCGGGATGCCCCATACCCCGTAAGCCGTGCCGACGCTGCCGTCCTCATCGAGAAGCACGGTGAAGGTGTAGCGGCCGCCAAGGAAAGCCTCGACGGTCTCCCGGTCTTCCTCCTCGTTGATGGCCAACACCACCACCCCCTGGTCGGCGTATCGGTCGTGGAGCGCCTGAAGCGCAGGCAGGCTCTCCTGACACGGCCAGCACCACGATGCCCAGAAGTCCAACACGACTACCTGCCCGTGCAGGGCGGAGAGGGTCACCATCCTGCCGTCCAGGCCCGGCAGCGTGAAGTCAGGGGCCATCCCCTCCTGCCACGGCACCTCAGGAATGGGCGGGGAAGCAGACGTTGGTACCGAAGTGGCCTCGGCCGGGAGATCCACGCTCACCGTCGTGTCCGTGGCGCACAGGGAACAGAGGCCACAGCCCATCATCAGGGCCAGCGCAGCGATGATCAGAAACGGTCTGGACACAGGCATCCTCCACGGTATCCGCATGCCCCGGTTGTGGGACACGGGGTATATGGCCCGCGCCGCTGGCGAGCGCACGGTCGTAGCGCTCAGGCCGGCGGCTGAAGCCGCGCCTGCCTGCGCCAGGTCACCCTACGGCAACCTGACCGGCCCGCGCAGGCGGGCTTTGCCATCCGTAGCCGCGACTTCAGTCGCCAGGCGCCAGATGGCCGGGCAGTTACGCGTGGTCAATGAAAGCATACCGCTGTCCACCCTGATTGTCAACCGGCTGGGGCGAAGCATCGTGGCGTGTAACTGCTCAGGCTGGCGGTTGTTGCAGTTCAACAGATGGCTCCGACAGCAGTTACCCTGTGGGAGGGTTTTCGATGGTCTCCCTGTTGGGTGTTGTTCGGAGGTCTGTGCTGGTGTAATCTGGTCGGCGTGGTATAATAGTATTTACCCTACGTAAGGAGAATCCAGAAGAAAGATGAGCAAGAAGTGGATGTTACTTGCCGTGACGATGGTGGTGCTGGCCTCACTGGCCTGCGGCATCGGCGGTGGTGGAACGACCGCGCCGACCGAGGAAGGAGAACCCACGCCAGCCGGTCAGGCCACCGAAGCGCCGGTTGCCACCGGCGGTGAAGAGGGAATGCCGGCAATCAGTCCTGATGCCCTCAGCGGCCTGAACAGTTACCGCTTCCGCCTGGTGTGGCAGTGGCAGACCGATGCCGGCGAGGCGCAAGAGATGCGTATGGAGGGTGAAGAGACGCGCGACCCTTCCGCCCAGCACTACATCATCCAGACCGCCGATGGCACCATGGAGTGGATCCGCATCGGCGATACCCAGTGGACCAACTTCGGCAGCGGGTGGATGCAGTCGCAGCAGGAACCTGAGGAGACCTTTGGGGACCTGCTGGGGACGGACAACTTCTCCGACATCACTTCCAGCAGCCAGTCCCAGTTTGTGGGCGGAGAGACCGTCAACGGCCTGCGCACGCAGCACTACCGGCTCGAACTCTCGCCCGCCGAGATCGCTGCCATTGCCCAGGGCGAGGTCACCGACGTCCATAGCGAGGTCTGGATCGCCGACGAGTCGGGCCTGCCGGCCTTCGTCGTTCGCTACCAGATGGGCTGGACGGGGAATGTGCCAACCGCCGAGGGGCAAACCGGCACCGTCGAGTGGACCTACGACATCTACGACGTCAACGCCCCTATCACCATCACCGCGCCGGAGAACGCCGGAGGGCTGCCGGAGGACATCCCTGCCTACACTGGCCCCACTTCCGACTTCTTCTCGATGGAGGGGTTGATCTCCTTCAGTACCACTGACGATGTGGCGACCGTGGCCGATTTCTACCGGCAGGAACTCGCCGCTCAGGGGTGGACCCTCTCCAGCGACGAGGACTTGAGTGGGACGATCATGCAGAGCTGGGAAAAGGCCGGCCGTCAGTTACAGGTGATGATCAACACCCAGGACGGCACGACCTCGGTCATGCTCTCCATCACCACACCGTAGTGCGGAAATCCCCTCAGACCTCCGATGTCTTTCGAGACATCGGAGGTCTGACCCGTGCTGGGCGCGGTCTCCTGACTGCGTACGGGATGCGATGGCCCTATGTGGGGCTGAAGGGCAGTTGCGCATCCCCCTGAGCCGTGTTATAATCATCAGCAGGATGGGAGAATCTGAGGCCGAAAAAGAACCGCTGGCAGAGCCACCTCTCTCTCCCCACCTGATTCACATGCTCTCTCGGTTCCTCATTTGGGCCAGCCTGTTCATCTGGCGCAGCCGGATGGACTGGCGCACCTATCGTCCGCTGTTGACTCGCGCCACGGCCCATGTCAGCATCATCCTGTTGACGGTTGTGGTCGTCGCCCTTGGTGGGGTGCGGCTGGCTTCGCCGGTTGCCGCTGGCGTGTCCCTCTCCGCGCCCACCGGGACAGCGGTCACTACCCTGCCTGTCCCCCAACCCACGGCCACATTATCCTCTCGTGTGATGCCCGCCAATGCCCCCATCGCCCGGATTGCTCAGCCCCACACGCTCATCCTCAACCGCCCACGCGCTGAGGTCATCACCTACACGGTGCAACCTGGCGACAACCTCTCCACCATTGCCCAGACCTTCGGGTTGAGCATCTGGACGATCATCTGGTCCAATCGCGGCTCGCTGTGGGACGCTCCCTGGCTGATCCAGCCGGGGTTGCCTCTCTACATTCCGCCGGTGGATGGCGTCTACCACACGGTGATGGAAGGGGAGACGGTGGAGTCCATCGCCGCGCAGTACGGCGTCGAGCCGGCAGCGCTCTACAACGAGTGGAACTCCCTGCGGGGAGGGGAGCCGCTCCAACCGGGGCAACTGGTGATGGTGGTGGGAGGGCGAGACGAGTACATAGACCTGGAGCCGCCGCCGATCTATGCCAGCCCTGGCGCGGCGTCGGGAAGCTGGGGGGTGTGCAGCGGGGTGGAAGCCGTCGGCCCCGGCGCGAATGGCTGGTTCATCTATCCCACCGGCAGTTCGCGCGTCTCCGGTTGGTACTTCCATGACATCCGCAACCCCACCCACATCGGGCTCGACTACGGTTGTCGCACTGGCGACCCCATCTACGCGGCGGATAACGGCGTGGTGACCATCGCTGGCTGGAACGGCGGCTACGGCAACCTGGTCGAGGTCACCCACGGCAACGGCTTCGTCACCCGCTACGCTCACCTCAGTGAAATCGCCGTGGGCTGCGGCCAGTCGGTCTACCAGGGGCAGATCGTCGGCTACTGCGGCAGCACTGGCTGGTCCACCGGCGCCCACCTGCACTTCGAGGTGCGCTACGGTGGGGTGCCGCAGGACCCCCAGTATTACCTGCCGTGAGCGGGCTTGCCCTTTTGCCATTCGTGGCTATAATCTGGTCAGGGAAGATTCCTGTCAGAGGAGCAACTGCCGCTCGCCCTGCCGCAGGTTCCCAAACGCGCGACAGGGCAGGCTGAGCAATGACGCAGATAATAGAGCCGACATCAGGCATAACGGTCGAGCGACCGGACCATCTGGTGCCCGCAGAGGTTGAGGGGGAGTCGCCTCAGCGCCGCCGCAGGTGGCTGGAGGTTGCTCTGCCGCGCTTCTTCGCCTGGCTGGCGGTGATCGTCTGGCGTTTTGCGGGAGACTGGCGGGGGTTGCGGCCGGTGCTCACGCGCCTCACTGCCCACGTGGCGATCATCCTCACCGTGATGGCGGTACTCCTTCTCAGCACCACCCGCTGGCCAGCATTGGCCGCCCGTCCCCTGCCCACCGCGCGAGAGATCTTCGCCCAGCAGAGCACGCCGGAACCCACAGAAGTGACTCTGGCCGAGGTCATCGCGCGGAACGGACAGATCCCTCAGCCGGCCAGCAATGGCCCGATCAGCCGCCAGGCGCAGCCCCACACCCTCATCCCCGACCGCCCACGGCTGGGTATCGTCACCTACACCGTGCAACTGGGAGACACCGTCGGCAGCATCGCTGCCCAGTTCGGCCTGCAACCCACGACCATTGCCTGGTCCAACCCGGCGGTGGAGGATGCCCCTGACCTGCTACGCATCGGCCAGGTGGTGGTGATCCTGCCGATAGACGGCGTCTATCACACCGTTGTCGAAGGGGATACGCTGGAGTCCATCGCCGACAAGTACGACGTGGAAGTGTCGGCCATCACCGACTGTGTCTACAACAACCTGCAACCGCCGGACTTTGCTATCCATCCGGGGATGCAGCTGATCGTCCCCGGCGGCGAGAAGCCCTACATCCCGCGCACGGTCACCAGTTACACCGGCCCCATCCCCGAAGGGGCGCAGGGCAGCGGGTTGTTCCAGTGGCCGGTGCTGGGCTACATCACCCAGGACTACTGGTACGCCCACCGGGCCATTGACATCGGCGCGCCGACGGGCACGGCGGTGCTGGCTGCCGACAGCGGCTATGTCACCTTCGCCGGCTGGACCGACGTCGGCTACGGCTACCTGGTGGTGGTGGATCACAACAACGGCTTCTCCACCTACTACGCTCATCTGAGCAACTTCTACGTCAGCGCCGGGCAGGCCGTGGAGCGCGGTCAGGTCATCGGCGCGGTCGGCTCGACCGGCCACTCCACCGGTCCACACCTGCACTTCGAGATCCGCTACGGCGGGGTGCCGCAACACCCGCGCGCCTATCTCCCCTAGCGGTTCGCTTCGGCCTGCGGCGACGGGTCGCCGCTTTCTCACCTTGACGATGGGGGTCTGTGATCCCTGCCGGACCCAACCCCTTTGCGCTGCCAGGCCCTTCTTCTGCGCCAGGTGCGCCAGACCATCCGCAGGAAGCGGACGGTGTCCTTCACCGGATGGAAGTAACTGGGCTTGCCGATGCCGTAGATGGTGCGGATCGGCACCCAGCCGATGGGCAACCCCAACCGGACAGCCTCGGCGATGATCTCCACCTCCATCTCGAAGCCGGTGGAGGTCAACCGCATCTGCTCCAGCAAGCGCCGGGTGAGCAGTCGGTAGCCGCTCTGGTTGTCAGGGATGCGCGTGCCCAGGGCCAGCGAGAAGAGGCGGGCGCCCAGCGGGGTGGACCACCAGCGCGGCCAGGGCATCACGCTATAGTCCCGCTCGCCGATGATCAGATCCCCTCGCCCGGCGCGCCACGCCTCCAGGAACTTGGGAATCTCTGCCGGGTCATGCTGACCGTCGGCGTCGAGGGTGAGCACAGCGTCATAGCCGCGTTCGAGCGCCCAGGCGAAGCCGGTCTGCAGGGCGGCGCCCTTGCGACGGTTCTCTGCGTGGCGGATGACCGTCGCTCCGGCGGCCTCAGCCACGGCAGCGGTGTTGTCGCTGGAGCCGTCATCCACGACCAGCACCGGCAGATGAAGGCGTGCCCCGGTGACGATGGCGGCAATGCGGTCGGCTTCGTTCCAGGCCGGGATCACGGCAAGGACGCGGGCAGGCCGCTCTTCGCCTCCCGCTGTTGGGATTTCCATCTCCCCTCCTGATATTCCGCCTGCACAGCCCGGGCGATGCGCCGGTCAGTGGCCGACATGGGCAGCGCGTCCATCTCTGCTGGCGCCACCCACCGCACCCCGGCGCAGTCCAGACAGCGTGGCTCTCCATTCAGCAGGCGGCAACGAAAGACGTACAGGGTGATGCGGAAGTGGGTGTAGGCGTGTTTCAGGCGGAGGAACGGCTCACCGACTTCGACTTCGACCCCCACTTCCTCTCTCATCTCCCGCGCCAGGCATTGCGGCAGGCTTTCCCCCGCCTCCCGTTTGCCGCCGGGGAACTCCCACAGCCCGCCCAGAAAGTCGTTAGCGGCGCGACGGGTCAGCAGCACACAGCCGTCCAGACGTGTCAGCACCGCCGCAGTGACGTCATAATGGGGTTGGGGCCGGCGCGGCGTGGTCTGAGGGAACAGGGTCTCCCGTCCGGCGCGGTGGGCCAGGCAGTCACCGCTCAGGGGACAATCCGCGCAGTGCGGGGCGCGGGGGCGGCAGAGGGTGGCTCCCAGTTCCATCAGCGCCTCGTTGAAGGCGCCGGGCCGGTCGGGCGGGAGGAGCGCCTGACCCAGCGCCATCAGTCGGGGGGTGGCGGGCGCGCGACGCAGGTCGCCCTCGACGGCGAAGAGGCGGGTCAGCACGCGGCGGGCGTTGCCGTCCAGCGCCACCACCGGCTGCCCGAAGGCGATCGAGGCCACGGCGCCGGCGGTGTAGGGACCGAAGCCCGGCAGGGCGCGCAGCCCCTCGAACGTCCCCGGCAGCCGGCCGCCCAGTTCAGCCATCACCTGACGCGCGGCGGCGTGGAGGTTGCGCGCGCGGGCGTAGTAGCCCAGTCCCTCCCACACCTTCAACACGTCCTCCAACTCCGCCGCTGCCAGCGTCTCCAGGGTGGGGAAACGGGCCAGGAAGCGGGCGTAGTAGGGGATCACCGTCTCCGCCTGCGTCTGTTGCAGCATCACCTCCGCCACCCAGACGCGGTAGGGGGTGCGGTCGCGCCGCCACGGGAGCGGCCGGGCATGCTGGTCGAACCAGGCCAGCAGTCGTTCACTGAGCCTTTCGGGCAGCCAGGGGGTCGTGTTCTCTTGCATGGCCATCGGGGCAGTTCAACCGGCGCTCGTCGGCAGGAAGAAAAAGGCCAGCGCCAGGATCAGGTAGACGGCCAGTAACTGTACCCCTTCCATCCAGTTCGACTCGCCGTCCAGCCCAACCAGGGCGGCGATCAGGCAGGCGGCGATCAGCGCCACCAGTTCGAACGGGTTGAAGACCAGGGTCAGCGGATGTCCCATGGCCAGACTGAGAAAGACGAGCACCGGGGCGACGAAGAGCGCCACCTGGAGGCTCGAACCCACCGAGACGCCCATGCTCAGGTCCATATGATCCCGCACTGCTGCCTGCACCGCCACCAGGTGCTCGGCGACGTTGCCCACGATGGGTACCAGGATGATGCCAATGAAGAACTCGGTCCACCCCAGATGTTCCACCACCGGCTCCACCGCAGCCACCAGCACCTCGCTGAGCCAGGCCACCAGCGCGGTGGAGAGGAGCAGGACCAGCCAGGCGCGCCACAACGGCCAGGCAGGGCCGGTGGGGGAATGTGACGGACCGTCGTTGTGCCTGCTCAGGCTATAGGCCAGGCTGAGCAGGTAGACCAGGAGCATCATCCCCGCCACGCCCAGGCTCAGGTACTCTACCGCGTCGTGGTTGACGGCCTCGATGCTGTGGCTGAAGAGGGAGGGGATAGCCAGGGCGATGACGGCCAGGATCAGCATCGTCGCGTCCAGGCCGGCCTGGCTGCGGTTGAAGCGTTGCACCCCGTGCCGCAGGCCGCCGAAGACCAGGCTGGCGCCCATCACCAGCAGGAGGTTGCCCAGAATGGAACCGGTGATCGAGGCTTTGACCAGTTCCAGAAGCCCGGCGCGGATGGCGAAGAAGGTGATGATCAGTTCGGCGGCGTTGCCCAGCGTGCCGTTGATGAGCCCGCCCACGCGGTGGCCGGCCCGCGCGGCCAGAACTTCCGTCCCCCGGCCCATCAGACCGGCCAGGGGGATGATGCCCGACGCGGCGGCGGCGAAGGTCAGCACCGGCGGCCCGCCCAGGTAGCGGGAGAGCAGCGCCACCGGCACCATCATCAGCAACACCAGTAAGAAGGGCATATCTCCTCGCTCGGTTCCGCTCCTCAGACGCCCGCGCCAGTGAAGAGGCCGGGTGGGGCGTGGGGAGGCACCATGATGCGCAGCGCGTGTGGGACGACGCTGACGGTCACCGGAGTCGTCCCCAGCGGGTCGCCGTCTACCTGTACCGAGAGGGGGACCTCCGGCTGCACCACGATCCGTCGCACCTGCCGGTAGACGATCTGAGGGTCCTGCAGGTGTCGTTTGCTGAACAGTTTGGCGGCGTGGCGCAGGAGGTAGGGGTACCCCAATCCCTTGAAGATCAACACGTCCAGCAACCCATCGTCCATCCGCGCGCGGTCGGAGACCTGGAACAGGGCGTAGTTCTGGACGTTGCTGATCAGCACCATGAGCGTCCGTCCGCGCACGGCGCGGCCGTCCAGGAGGGTGTTGACGCGCACACCCGAGAAGTTACGCGCCAGGGTAAAGGCAGCGATGATGTAGGGCAGCATCCCCAGCCGCTTGACCGGCCGGGGGCGCGGCTCCATCTCTGATGCGACAAAGGCGTCGAAGCCGATGCCGGCCCAGAGCAGGAAGTAGCGGCCGTTGATCTGCCCGACGTCCACCTGACGCATTGTGCCGTTGACCTGGGCGATGGCCGCTTCCTGCAGGCGGAAGGGGTGGGTGAGGGTGTAGACGGGGAGGTGGAGTTGTCGGGCCCACAGGTTGCCGGTGCCCACCGGCAAAACTCCCAACGCGGTCGCGCTGCCCACCAGGCCGTTCGCCACCTCGCCGACAGTGCCATCGCCGCCGGCAGCCCACACCCCGTCCAACCCGGCCTGCGCCGCCTCGCGTGCCAGGCGTATGGCGTCGCCGCCACCGTGGGTGGTGACCACGTCCACGTTCCAGCCGCAGCGACGGAGCGCCCGGCGGACGCGCGGCAGTTCCCCGGCCACGTCCCGCGGGCCAGCGGAAGGGTTGAAGATGATCCGCCCTCTCACGGGTTGCATTATAGCAGGGCCGTGCGCTTACGCAACCTGGCGTATTCATTCACGTAAAATGTTACCGAAGCGGTATAGTTCCGTCAACTGATAATGTTACCGGAGGAACTATGTCCGCTGACGAAAAGATGACCA
>DAOTYX010000191.1:0-21935 GCA_034434635.1 Anaerolineae bacterium
TGGCCGCCGGCAAGGAAGAAGAACTGCGCGCCGCGGCGGAGGCAGAGGGTGAGGCCCGCGCCGCCGAGATCACCGGCAGGCCCTTTGAGCGGCCCGCGCCACCCCCGCCAGTCGAAGCTCCGCCGCCCATAGAAGAGCCAGCGCTGGAACTGCCAGAGTGGTTGAGTGAACCCGTCTCACCCGCTGAGGCGGCAGCACCCTCAGAGGAACCCTCTGTCCCCCCCTGGCTGGCGTCGCTGATGGCCGAGGAGGAGGGCGAGGCCGGAGCACCTGCCGTCGAAGCCGCGCCACCCGAGTGGCTTGTTGAGACCCCGCCGGAGGCGCCGGCTCCTCAGGTGGTCGAACCCGCCCCCGCGACGGTAGAGCCGCTGCCCGAGGTACCTGGCCGATTGGAGGAACCGCTACCGACCGAAGCAGCCCCCTTCGGTTGGACCACCATCGGCGAGGAGGCGGCTCCTGCCGAAGCCGCAATTCCACCCGCCCCAACTCCGGAGGAAGGGTTCGGCTGGACCGGCTTCGCTGCGCCTGAGGCCTCGCCTGCCGTCCCGGCTGAAGAGGTACCGGCTGCAGCGTGGGCACCTCCCACGGCTCCACCTCAACCCGTGGAGCCCCCCGCCCCACCTGCTGCGGAGGTTGTCCGTCCGCCCCGGCCTCATCTGGCCCGCGTGGACGAACTGGAACGCCAGGTGCAGGCCAATCGCAAGGACTACGAAACCCGCCTGACCCTGGCCCGCGAGCTCTGGCAGGCCGGTCTCGCCGCCGAGGCCATTGAACACTACTCCGCCCTTCTGCGCGCCAATCGCCTGGTGGCCGAGGTCGTCGAGGACGCCCAGTCCCTCGCCCGACAGCGTCGCCACGACCCCATGGTCAAGCGGCTGCTGGGGGATGCCTACGTGCGCGTCGGCCGGCTGGCAGAGGCGCTGGAGGCCTACCGCGAGGCGCTGGAGAACCTGTAACCCTTCATTCGACGCGTTGCCGGCGGGCGGGGAATACCACCCCGCCCGCTGTCTTGAACCCAAACCCCACTCTCAGGAGGACATCGTGGAGCGAACCCTTGTCATCATCAAGCCTGACGCAGTACAGCGTGGCCTGATCGGCGAGATCATCCGCCGCTTCGAGCAGCGCGGCCTGCGCCCCGTGGCGATGAAACTGATGCACATCCCCACCTCCCTCGCCGAACGGCACTACGCCATCCATAAAGGCAAGCCCTTCTATCCCGGCCTGATCGCGTACATCACCTCGGCCCCCGTCGTGGTGATGGTCCTTGAGGGGACCCGCGCTATCGAGGTCGTGCGCAAGACGATGGGCGCGACCAACCCCGCCGAAGCCGCCCCGGGTACCATCCGCGCCGACTTTGGCCTGGAGACCGGCCGCAACCTGGTCCACGGATCGGACGGGCCGGAGACAGCCGCGTTCGAGATCGGGCTGTTCTTCAGCCCGGAGGAACTGCTCACCTACTCCCGCGACGTGGACCCCTGGATTTTCGAGTCGCCAGCCTGATCGCCCACCGCCGGCTCTGTCGGGGGCCCGTGGCCCCCGACGGAGCCTCACAGCACAGGGCTGGCGCCGCCCCACCCCACTTTTCCCCACGACGGTTCACCTTCAATATAGCCGTGCAGCGGCATCGCAACGCTGCCCGCCGACGCCCAGGGATGCGTCGGCTACACGGTTGCCTCCCTTTTCCCCGCCTTGCGCTGCGTAACGCTTCTCCCTCCCCGGTGTTATCCCTTATGCGAATCTCAGGGAAAGGAGGATGTTGTGATCATGTGCGCACAGAAGATCGCGATTGCCACCGATAGCACCGCCTATCTGCCACCTGCCTTGCTCGAACGGTACGGTATCTTCGTCATGCCCCTCAATCTGGTCTGGGGGGAGGAGGTGCTCAAAGACGGGGTGGACATCCGGCCGACGGACTTCTACCGCCGCCTGGAGACGGCCAAAGTCATGCCGACCACCTCACAACCCTCGGCAGGGGAGTTCGTGGACTTCTTCCGTCAGGTAGCCGAGCAGGCCGGGACCGACACGATCGTCGCTGCCTTCATTTCCGCCGCATTGAGCGGCACGGTCGCCTCAGCGGAGGCCGCCCGCGGCATGCTGTCCGACCTGCATATCGAAATCGAGGATTCTCGTTCTACCTCGATGGGGCTGGGCTTCCAGGTTATAGCGGCGGCAGAGGTGACGCAGAACGGCGGTACCGTCAAAGAGGCCGTCGAGGCGATGCGCCGGGTGCGTTACAGCCTGAACGTCATGTTCGTCGTGGACACGCTGGAGTTCCTCCATCGCGGCGGGCGCATCGGCGGCGGAAAACGTTTCCTGGGCACCGCCTTACAGATCAAGCCCCTCCTGCAACTGGAGGACGGCCGCATCGAGCCGCTGGAGCAGGTGCGGACGAAGAAGAAGGCCCTGGCCCGCCTGTTGGAGATCGCCAGTGAGCGCAAAGGTGGCGCCCGCGTCCCCCGCGCTGCCTTGGTCCACGCCAACGCGCCGGAGGATTGCCAGGCGCTGATGGACGAGGTGAACGCCCTCCTGCTCCCTGACGATATTTTCATGACCGAGGTCAGCCCAGTGATCGGCACCCACACCGGCCCGGGAACGCTGGGCCTGGGCTTCTACACGGCGTAGGGAGACGCAGAGACACGGAGACGCGGGGCGCCTCCGTGTCTCCTTTTCTTCGCATTATCCTCCCCGGTTGAAGCCACGCTGACATGCAACGGGTTGCCCTGCAGCGACCTGGTCAGCCTGTAACTCCCTCCTTCCCATTTCCCCAAAAACCGGTATAATCCTCAGCGATGGATGAGCGCATCCTCTCGCCACGCCTGCAACCCGAGGAGGTGCAGCTCGACCTGGCGCTGCGGCCGCAGCGGTTGAGCGACCTGATCGGCCAGGACCGGCTGCGGGAGAACCTGGGCATCCTCATCGCTGCCGCCCGCCAGCGGGGCGAGGCGCTCGATCACGTGCTCTTCTACGGCCCCCCCGGGCTGGGCAAGACCACCCTGGCCCACATCACCGCCCACGAGATGGGTGCGCCCCTGCGTGCCACCGCCGGCCCGGCCATCGAACGCGCTGGCGACCTGGCCGCCATCCTCAGCAACCTGCGCGAACGAGAGGTGCTGTTCATTGACGAGGTCCACCGGCTGGGCAGAGCGGTAGAGGAGATCCTCTACCCGGCGATGGAGGACTTCACCCTCGATCTGGTGGTCGGCAAAGGGCCGGCGGCCCGCTCCATCCGCCTCAAACTGCCCCGCTTCACCATCGTCGGCGCGACCACCCGCCTGGCCCTGCTCACCGCGCCGCTGCGCGCCCGCTTCGGGGCGACCTTCCGCGTGGACTTCTACGACCAGACGGCTCTGGAGATGATCATCCGCCGCGCGGCGAAGGTGCTGGACATCCCACTGGAAGAGGGGAGCGCGGAGGAGATCGCCCGGCGGGGGCGGGGCACGCCACGCGTCGCGTTGCGCCTGCTGAAGCGCGTGCGCGACTACGCCCAGGTGCGCTCCGATGGCCGCATCACCCCCGCCGTCGCCGCTGAGGCACTGGCCCTGCTCGACGTGGACGCATTGGGGTTGGACGAACTCGACCGACAGGTGCTGCGTACTATCATCGAGAAGTTCGGCGGCGGCCCGGTAGGGCTGGAAACCATCGCCGCAGCGGTGAGCGAGGAGCCGGACACGGTGATGGACGTGGTCGAACCCTATCTCCTGCAGATGGGTTTCCTGGAGCGGACCCCGCGCGGCCGGGTGGCCACCGCCCGCGCCTACGAACACCTGGGCATTCCCTGGGAGCGGGCCGAGCAACCGGCCCTTCTTTAGGGTGCGCCGACCGCGGCCCGTCGTCCGTCGTCCGTGGTCCGTCGTCCGTGGTCTGTCGTCTATTCAATCCTTCGGAGGTGTGAAATGGCACTGTCCTGGATCGCTCGGATTCTGATCATCCTGGCTCACCTGGCCGGCCTGGTCGTCGGCATCCTCCTCCTGGTGCGCAAGAAGGGCACGCCTGCCATCCTGGCGACTGTCGCCTTCGGCCTCCTCTTCGTGTTGGATATCGCCCGCATCCTGCAGAGCGACGTCATCGTTCCCCGATTGCTGCTCCGCCGGCTCTCTGCAGGCGGCTACCCCTGGGCCTTGGGCGGATTCAACTGCTGCTGCGGCCTGTTCGACCTGATCGCCATCGGCTGCCTGATCGCAGCCCTGTGGATCGGGGTCATCGGCCCGGCAGTGAAGAAGGAAAAAGAGGAGACGCCCGAATCGCCGGCCTGAAAACCGCCGATTTCGACTATCACCTCCCGCCAGAGCGGATCGCCCAGACGCCCGTCGAGCCGCGGGACGCCTCCCGGCTGATGGTGGTGGAGCGCGCCACCGGTCGCCTCCTCCACCACCACTTCCGGGACCTGCCGCAGTTCCTGCATCCCGGCGACCTGTTGATCTACAACGAGAGCCGGGTCATCCCGGCGCGGCTCTTCGCCCGCAAGGCCAGCGGCGGAAGGGTGGAGATCCTGCTGCTCCATCCACGCACGCCAGAGGTGTGGGCGGCCCTCGTGCGCGGACGGGGGGTACGCTCCGGCACGCGATTGGAGGTGCTGAGCGGCCCGCAGGGGGTTCCCGTTGGTGCGACCGTGCAGGTGGCCGAAGAAGGGGAGCGCGGCTGGCGTCTGCTGGCCTTCGACCGGCCCGCACTCCCTCTGGCAACATCCGTCGGCCAGATTCCCCTCCCCCCCTACATCCACATCCCCCTCCAGGACCCCGAACGTTACCAGACCGTCTACGCTCGCACGCCCGGTTCAGCCGCTGCGCCTACAGCCGGCCTCCACTTCACCCCCGACCTCCTGGCCCGCCTGGACGAGATGGGCGTCGAGCGCGCCTCCGTCACCCTGCACATCGGCCTGGACACCTTCCGCCCGGTGCAGGAGGAATGGGTGGAAGACCACACCATTCATACCGAATACTGCACCCTTCCCCCTGTAACCGCGCAGGCAGTGAGCCGCGCCAGAAAGGAGGGACGGCGGGTGATCGCCGTGGGCACAACCGCGGTGAGGGTCCTGGAGACCGCGGGGAAGGGAAGCGAACCTGAGGCGGAGGTGCTGCCGTTCGAGGGCCCGACGGACCTCTTCATCTACCCCGGCTTCGCCTTTCGCGTGGTGGAGGCGATGATCACCAACTTCCACCTGCCGCGCTCGACCCTGCTGATGCTCGTGGCAGCCTTCTGCGGCAAGGAACTGCTCGACCGGGCCTACGCCGAGGCGATCCGCCTGGAATACCGCTTCTACAGTTTCGGCGACGCGATGCTCATCATCTGACCTACCCGACTTGTCGGCTGGCCCGAAGACGGTATAATCATCACCCGGCGCAAGGAAGGGTAGGGCTACGCTCAAGCGTGGTCACTTGTCCTTACGCCACGAATTGCACGAATTCCTCGAATGATTCGTTCAATTCGTGCACCTCGTGGCGAAAGAGACGACCTGCGAAAGGCTCCGTGGTTTGTCACAGTGTTACCCGAGGAGGAAAGATGGGATACCTGCAGAAGATTCTGGCTGACGGCGAGACCGTTGTCTTCACCACCCGCCGCCATTGGCTGGCCCTCCTGCCGACCATTCTGCTCGACGTGGGGCTGGCCATCGTCATCATCGCCCTGGCTGTGGCGGGAAGCATCTTCATCATTCCCGGCTGGTCCTTCCTTGCCCTGATCCTGTTGATCATCCCCATCGTCCACTTCGTCGTTCGCTTCATCAGCTGGCGGGGTGAACAGTGCATCATCACCAACCGCCGGGCGATTGACATCAAGGGCATCTTCAACAAGTACGTCGCCGATTCGTCGCTGGAGAAGGTGAACGACGTCGTGCTGCAGCAGAGCTTCCTCGGCCGCCTGCTCGACTACGGCGACCTGCGCATCATCACCGGTTCCGACATCGGCGCGGAGACCTATCGGCGCATCGCCCACCCGGTGCGCTTCAAGATCGCCCTGATGAACCAGAAGAGCCGGGTCACACTGCGCGGCGAGGACGTGCCCGCTCTGCTGGCCCGCCTCGACGAACTGCGAAAAGCAGGGACCATCACCGACGAGGAGTTCGAGCGCGAGAAGAAGGAACTCCTGGAACGCCTGTAGCCACCCCCTTTCACCACATCAGGAGCAACAACGTGGACGAGTTTGTCAGCCTCGAGCAGATGGAAGAGTCCGCCGTAGCCGTGCGCCAGCGCTTGCGCCACACCCCCCGCGTCGGGCTGATCCTGGGGTCGGGCCTGGGGACCGTGGCCGATAAGGTCGCTGCGGAAGCGGTGATCCCCTATGAGGATGTGCCTCACTTCCCTCTCTCCAGCGTGGAGGGGCACGCCGGACGGCTGGTGGCTGGCGAACTGGAGGGGCAGCAGGTGTTGGTAATGCAGGGGCGCGCCCACTACTACGAGGGGTATTCGCTATCCCAGGTGACCCTGCCCATACGGGTGATGCAGCTGCTGGGCGTGGAGATCCTCATCGTCACCAACGCCGCCGGGGGTCTCAATCAGCGCTTCGCCGTCGGCGAGGTGATGCTGATCCGCGACCACATCAACCTGATCGGCATGGGCGGCCTCAACCCGTTGCGCGGGCCGAACCTGGCCCGCTTCGGACCGCGTTTCCCCAGCATGGCCAATGCCTACGACCCAGGGTTGCGCGCCCTGGCCCGCGCCGCAGCGGACGAGGCGGGCGTGCCTGTACACGAGGGGGTCTACGTGGGCCTGCCCGGCCCCAGTTACGAGACCCCCGCCGAGGTGCGCTTCCTGCGCCTCATCGGCGGCGACACGGTGGGGATGTCCACCGTCGCCGAGGTAGTCGTCGCCCGACACGGCGGGACACGCGTGCTGGGCCTCTCCGGCATCAGCAACGTCATCCCCCAGGAAGACCAGGTCGTGGAGCCCAACCACGCTGAGGTCCTGGAAGCCGGTCGCCTGCTGGCGCCGCGCTTGCTGACCATTATCTGCGGGGTGCTGAAGCGCCTATGAGGATCCTCCTGGCCTGGCTGATCGAGTTCGCCTGGCTCTTCTACGCCCTCTGCGGCCTCGGTGCGCTCCTATACGTCGCCCGTGCGCTCTCATTACAGAGCCGCCTGCAGGAGAGCCTGACTACCTTCGAGCGAGAGACGGCAGTGGCGCGGATCGCGCGTTACTGGCGCACCGCCCTCACCTTCGTCCTCTTGGGAGTCACGATCTTCACCGCCCAGGCGCTGCTGCTGCCGCGCATCCCGGCGGAGGAGTTGTTGCTCACCACGCCGACGCTGGCCGGGCTGATCACCTCCACTCCCGCTCCCACTGCCGCGGCGACCCCCATCGCGGGCACGTTGCCCACCGTGGCCGCCACAGCCGCAGCGCCGCTCCCTCCCCCTCCCACCCCGCCCCCCGCCAGCACGCCGACCCCCACGCCGGGGCCTGTCCCATCTGTGGCGCTGGGCATCCGCCTGGGCAACGTCGCCGAACTGGTCGGCTACGACGTGGTCAGCACGCAGGTCAACACCAGCCAGGGGGCGGAAGTGATCCTCTACTGGAGAGCCCTGGACGGCGCTGCCTCTGGCGACTACTGGGTCTTCACCCACCTGCGCTCCCCTGACGGCCGTCTGATCGCCCAGCACGACGGCGTCCCCGTCAACGGTGCCCGCCCGACGACAGGATGGATAACCGGTGAGATCATCCTAGACGCTCATCGGATGATCTTCAAGCCCGAGGAGGCTGGCTACTCCGGCACGGCCGAGATCGCTGTGGGGTTGTACAACCCCGCCGCCCCGGAGATGCGCGTGCCGGTGGAAGGGGGCGGTGACTATGTCTCCCTGCCCACTCTCGTGACAGTTGTGGGGCCATAGGGAGACGGACGACGGACGACAGACGACGGACCACGGACGACGGACCACGGACAACGGGTGACCCTTATGAACCGGTGGTCCGTGGTCGGTGGTCGGTGGTCCGTGGTCCGTGGTCTACCGTCGAGGGTTTAGTGGCGCGCCGTCCACGCTTCGGTGCTGTACTTTTCCAGCCGCAGCCGCTCTGCCGCCTCCCGCTCTTCGTCGGTGAGGTCGTCCGGCTCCAGGCGCAGGGACAACGCCTGGGCAAAGCCCTCGGCCATCGCCTGCGCCGCCTCGGCCCACGACACCCGCCGGCCCACCTCCTCCAACGTGACCGCCCGCCGACGCACCCGTTCGGGATCGGCAGCGGGAATGAGGAAGCGACACACCCGGGCAATGTCCCCCCACAGCGGCAGGCTGCCATGCTGCAGCAATCCCCCACCGCCGCGCACCTGCGCGCTGCCGACGATCTTGCGCCCTGCCACCGCGATCTCGAAATCCGCCACCTCCTCGAAGCAGACAGGGCCAGGGGGGGAGCGGCTCGCGCGACGGCTGGCCGTCGCGCCGCTCACGCCGAGCGCCGTCAGTCCCGCCAGCAGACCACGGCTGAGACGGGCGCAACTCTCCAGCACCCCACCCCGCACCCGTGGGTCGGTCAGTGGCACCGCCATGCTGTAGGTCAACTCGTCAGCGTGCAGGATGGCCTTCCCGCCGGTCGGGCGGCGCACCAGCCCGTAGCCGGCCTCCTGCAGCGCACCGCGGTTGACCTGCTCCACTGGCTGATGACGGCCCAGGGAGAGACAGGGGGGCGACCAGGCGTACAGCCGCAGCGTCGGCAACGCCCGACCGGCGGCAACCGCCCGCCAGATGGCCTCATCCACTGCCATCTGCGTCGCCCCGTCCGCGGCGGGGGAGAAGATCAGTCGCCACGTAGATTCTGGGTAACCGGACATAGCCACATTGTAACACCGCTACCGCAGGAGACAACCGGATGAGGGTTCTGGTCACCGGAGCAACTGGCTGTGTGGGCGCCAACGTCGCCGCAGCCCTGTGCGAAGCAGGGTACACGGTGCGCGCCCTGCACCGCCCCACCTCAACGATGGAGGCGCTGGCAGGGCTCGACGTCGAACCGATAGAGGGCGACCTGTTCGACCTGCCCGCGCTGCAACGGGCCATGACCGACTGCGCCCTCGTCTTTCACGTCGCCGCGGTCTCCGACTACTGGCGCACGCCGACCGAGACCATTTACCGGGTCAACGTCGAAGGGACTCGTCAGGTCGTGTCCGCCGCGCAGCACGCGAGGGTCGAGAGACTGGTCTACACCAGTTCCGTCGGCGCGCTGGGTGTGCCTCCCGCTGGTCGGATGCTGGACGAGCGGGACACCTTCAACCTGTCGCCACAGCGCTTCCCCTACGGCCACTCCAAGCACCTGGCTGAAGAAGTGGTGCGCGCCGCCGTGAGCCAGGGGTTGGATGCCGTGATCGTCAATCCGGCAGCAGTGATCGGCCCGCGGGATATCCACTGGATCGGCGGGAGCCTGCTGCGCGAAGTGCAACGGGGACAGGGGTGGTTCGCGCCACCAGGCGGTACCTGCTGGGCCGCCGCCAGCGACGTGGGAAAGGGACACCTCCTGGCGGCACTGCACGGTCGGAAGGGGGAACGGTACATCCTGGGGGGCGAAAACATCACCCACCGCCGCATGCTGGAGATCGTGGCCGAGGTGGTGGGACAGCGGCCCCCCTGGGTGACCCTGCCGCGTTGGCTGATGGACCCCCTGGCCTTGCTGGTGCGCGGGCTGAGTCGCCTGCGCCCACATCTGCTGCCGCTCTCCGCCGAGCAGGTGTGGCTCAGCGCCCGCCAGGTCTACTGCGACAGCCGCCGCGCCAGGGAGGAACTGGGTTACACGACGATCCCCCTGCACACCGCTGTCGAGCAGGCTTATGGGTGGTATCGGGAGCGGGGGTTGCTTGAATAGGGGGTGGGAAACTGGGAATTGGGAAACTGGGAAACTGGGAATTGGGAAACTGGGAATTGGGAAACTGGGAAACTGGGAATTGGGAAACTGGGAATTGGGAAACTGGGGATGGGAAAGGGGGAAAACTTGACAGGGCGGAGGGATTCCGCTATAGTGTGGTGTGCCGGCCTTATACCGGTGCGTAGTGCGGGCTTCAGCGCAGGCGGGAAATTGAGAGAAGAGCACGGATGCATCTGAGACTGTGTCGCCTGATCCTGACCTCCCTGCTGGTCGCAGGGGCATTACTGCCCCTCAGCGTCGCCGCCGCCGATCCGGAGATGCCACCACAGATTTCCGCCTACTGGCACCGCGATGTCCAGCACTGGAACGACATCATCGTAGAGGAGGCCACACAGCGCGGCCTCGACCCCGACCTGATCGCCGCTGTCATCTGGAAGGAATCGCTCGGCCGCTCCTACACCCGGAGTCCGGCAGGAGCCGTGGGCCTGATGGGCATCATGCCGCGCGAAGCGGGTTTTGGCTGGCGTCCAACCGCCGCACAACTGCAAGACCCGGCGACGAACGTCTTCTGGGGGACGCGGACGCTGTCCATTATCATCGGCCAGGCGCACGGCGATCTGTACCGCGCGCTGGCCGCCTACAACGGCGGCTGGGCCCAGGCGGATCAGGACGGGCCGCGTCGGTACGCCGCAAGCGTGCTCGACTCTTACGCCCAGGCGGTAACTCTGCGCTACGGCCTGCCGGCGGGTGGCCACTGGGTGGTCACCATCGCCGCTATGGGCAGCCCCGATATAGTGACGGTGATCCGCCCTCAGCACACCATCGCCCGCTACACCCACCGCCCCGTCCTGGCCGATATCCCCGAGGTCACCACCAGCGGCCCACCCACGGTGGTCGTCTTCTATCCGACCGACGGACGGCATATGGACAGTTGCGTGGGGATGTGGATCTCGATGGACGGAGCGCTGGTCCGCCAGCCACGGGAACCGTTGAGCACCTGGCTGACGACAGGCCGTGGCCCGCAGTCCCCTCTGCCTGCGCCGTGAACTTCAGGCGGGCGGCGCGGCTTCCCACTCCGGCTCCACCGTGAAGCGGAAGCGGCGCCGGAAGCGACGCAACACCCGCAACACCGGTGGGCCGAAGGCCGCCAGCAGGACCACATTCCCCACCGCGCGGGCCATATCCCACCACAGCGAGGTCACCCCGTAGAACGTGGCGTACCGGCCCAGCGTCTCGAGCAGGCCAATGCCAGGTTCCCACGCCCCGCTGCCCGTCCCGCCGATGTAGGGCCAGAAGTAGAGGTTGATGATCGCCCCGTAGAGCAACCCCCAGAGGAAACCGAAGAGCACCAGGAGCGCCCTCTCCCACCCTGCGGTTCGCAAACGGGCGGTCAGGGGAGAGAGCCAGCCAGCACTCAGCCCCACCCAGCCGGCCGTGAACATCTGGTAGGGAAGCCACGGCCCCACCCCGCCAGTCGCCAGCGCCGAGACCAGCAACGACAGCGCGCCATAGAGGAATCCAAAGCGCGGCCCGAAGACGTAGCCACAGAGGATGATCAGGAAGAAGACCGGCGAGAAACCGCCGGGGAGGGCAATCAGCGCGTTCTCAGCCAGGCGGAGCGCAGCGTTGATCGCCACCAGGATGCCCATGGTCGCCACGCTGCGCGCGTTCATGCGACCGGTGGTCAGTTCTGCCAGCGTCGCTCCCAGACAGAGCGTCACCAGCAGAGCCAGAGCAGCCAGCGCATCCTCCTGGTGGGCCAGCAGGCCAGAGGCGGGAAGGGCACGAAGGAAGAACGGGTAGGCAAACGCGGCCACGCCAGCGAGCGAAGCCAGCCCGATGATCAGCGCCCCAGCCAGGTCGGTTCGCTTCTTCATCCCAACCCGTCTTCCGCCGAGAAAACAACAAGGGCCCTCCTGCAGGCAGGCCCTTGTCTTCCCAGAAATCGCACTCAGAAGGCGACGGCCGGATTCGAACCGGCGAATAAGGGTTTTGCAGACCCCTGCCTTACCTCTTGGCTACGTCGCCGCGTCGAACGGCAGAGCGGGCGACGGGACTCGAACCCGTGACCTTCTCCTTGGCAAGGAGACGTTCTACCAACTGAACCACGCCCGCGGGTAGTGGCCATATTATACCACAACCCGCCTGAGCAGGCAAGTAATTTTCAGGCCGCCCCGAGCGGTAGCCGCGAATAGAGCGAGCGGCCGGAGTCGAAGAGCGCCAGCAGCGCAGGGAGCAGAGCCAGCCGCCAGCCCCCCCTACTTGTAGATTTTGCCGATCGGCCCCAACCGTCACAAAACCTTAAAGTTTCTGCAGCGTGGGCAGATGGGACTAGACGTGGGAGAAAAAGTGTTGTATAATGGGGCAAAGTGGGGGAAAGTGGGGGATCGAACCCTTCCCCGCCCCGTTTTTTCCCTTCCAGGTGGGGGGATATAGAACAGATGTTCTTAGGCGAGTACGTCCACGCCATTGACGATAAAGGCCGTCTCACCATCCCGGCCAGGTTCCGCGGCGAACTCTCCACCGGCCTGGTAATCACGCGCTCGATGGACCCCTGCCTGGCCATCTACCCTATGGAAGCCTGGCGGGCACTGACCCAGAAGGTCTCCACCCTGCCGATGTCCGACCGCACAGCCCGGGACTTCCGCCGCCTGGTCTACGCCAACGCCAGCGACACCATGCCCGATAACGCCGGCCGCATCAACATCCCTCAACCGCTCCGCCAGTACGCCGGCCTGACCAACTCGGCGATCGTCGTCGGCTGTGACACCTACATCGAAGTTTGGGAGCCTGACGCCTGGGCCGAAGTGCGCGCCAGGGTCGAGAGCAGCGACGAGAACACCGAGCGATGGGCCAGCCTGGGCATCTAGCCGACCCAAACGTCTCGGAAGGGAGACAGGAAGCCACAGCCCTGCACATCCCTGTTCTTTTACAGCCAACACTGACCCTCCTGCAGGTCCGTCCCGGCGCGACCATCGTGGACGCCACCGTCGGCGCGGGCGGGCACGCCGCAGCCATCCTGGCTGCCACCAACCCTGACGGCCGGCTCCTGGGACTGGACCGCGACCCGGCAGCGCTGGCGGTGGCCCGGCAGCGGCTGGCCCCCTTCGGCGAGCGCGTTACCCTGCGGCACGGTTCCTTCGCCCGACTGGCCGAACTGGCGGGAGACTTCGCCCCCCTCGACGGGCTGCTGCTCGACCTGGGGCTCTCGTCCCTTCAACTGGCCGACGCCAGCCGGGGATTCGCCTTCGCCCGACCGGGACCGCTGGACATGCGCTTCGACCCTCGGTCAGACGGCCCCACTGCCGCCGACCTGGTCAACAGCCTCTCGGTCGAGCGTCTGACGGACCTACTATACCGCTTTGGCGAGGAAAAGCAAGCGCGACGCATCGCCGCCGCTATCGTTGCTGCCCGCCCAATCCAGACCACGGAGCGGCTGGCCGAGGTGGTCGTAGCAGCGGTGGGCAGGGGGCACGGGCGTATCCACCCCGCCACGCGCACCTTCCAGGCGCTGCGCATCGCCGTCAACGATGAGTTGGAGGCACTGGAAACGGCGCTGCCACAGGCCCTCGACCTGCTGGCGCCAGGAGGACGGCTGGTGGTCATCGCTTTTCACTCGCTGGAGGATCGTATCGTCAAGCAGTTCCTGCGCCGCGAAGCGCGGGACTGCCTCTGTCCGGCCGATGCGCCGGTCTGCACGTGCGGCCACCGCGCCCGCGTGCGGCTGCTGACCCCCCACCCCGTCCGTCCGGACGCGGCGGAGGTGGAGGTCAACCCGCGAGCGCGTTCGGCTCGCCTGCGAGCAGCAGAACGGCTCGCTTCCAACGAAAAGCCATGAGAGAGTTCGTCGCCTGGGCAACCCACGGATTTCGTCAGCGCGGCTGGGACGTGAGCCCACGGGTCATCAGCCTGACCCTGGCCATGATCCTGGTCATCGGCCTGCTGGCTGGCTTCCGCCTGTTCATGGTCAGCCAGGTGGACCTGGCCGCCCGTCACCTCCAGGCGACGCGTGACACACTGATCCAACTGCAACAGGAAAACGCGCTTCTCGAAGCCGCAGTCGCCTTCGGACAGCCAGCGCTGCTGCTGACTGAAGCCGCACAACAGATGGGACTGGTACCTGCCGAGCGTGTTATCTACCTGGAACGCTGATCGCCCATGCCCGAATCCACCAATCATCGCCTGAGCCTGGTCATCATCCTGCTGGGTACCGCAACGGTGCTATTACTGTCACGGCTGCTCTCCGTGCAGGTGGTAAATACCGCTGCTTATCAACAGGAGGCGATCGCAGGACGGATACCCGACAGGCCATTGCGTCTGCCCGACCCGCCGCGCGGTTTCATCCGCGACCGCAACGGCTTCCTGCTGGCCGGAAGCGAGCCACGCTACAAGATCA
The DNA here is from genome assembly GCA_034434635.1 of Anaerolineae bacterium. Lineage (GTDB taxonomy): Bacteria > Chloroflexota > Anaerolineae > B4-G1 > DUEL01 > DAOTYX01. Next base: position 14,170 of record DAOTYX010000191.1, read on the forward strand.
TTGCCAGTCCGGTGGATATTCCTGACCCCTCCGCGGTCGTCACCGAACTGGCTGAGATTCTCAACCTCCCACCCGGCCCGCTCTCTGCCACGCTACACAGCGAGCAGACGTCGGTCGTCCTGGAGCCATCGGCAACCCTAACGCAGGCCAGGGCTATTGACGCCTTTCAGGTCCCCTGGCTGAGCACAGAACTGCACTGGCAACGGGTCTACCCGCAGGGCGACCTGGCCGGCCACGTCCTCGGCTTCGTCAGCGATGCGGGGTACTACGGGGTGGAAGGGTTCTATGATCACCTCCTTGCCCCACACGCCATCGTCTGGGAAGGCGAGACCGACGCCCTGCAACGTCAACCCTTGCCCTTCGACGAAGGAGAGATCGGCGCCCCACAACCCGGCGTGGACCTGGAACTGACGCTCGACCTGGGTGTTCAGACCCTGGCTTATCAAGAATTGGCCCGCGCGCTGGAGGAGTTTCGAGCCGAGCGGGGGCTCGTCATTGTGATGGACCCCCGCACCGGCGCGGTGCTGGCGATGGTCAGCCTTCCAGGGTATGACCCCGGGCGATACCTGGAGTACGACGAGGAGGATTGGATCAATCCGGCCATCAGTGAGCAGTACGAGCCAGGCTCGGTGTTCAAGATCGTCACCATGGCTGCGGCGCTCGACAGCGGCCTGGTCACCCCTCAGACTACCTACGTGGATGAAGGGCACATCGAGCAGGGCGGAAGAGTGGTGACCAATTGGGACGGAGGAGCCTGGGGCACACAGGATATGTGTGGCCTGCTGGCGCACTCGCTCAACGTCGGCGCGGTCTGGCTGGTGCAGCAGTTGGGGACAGAGGTCTTCTACCGGTACGTGCGCGCCTTCGGCTTTGGCGCGCCGACCGGCGTGGACTTGCAGGGTGAAGCGACAGGCACGGTGCGCACCCCCGCCGACGTGGAGTCCTGGCACGACTCCGACCTGGGCTCCAACTCCTACGGCCAGGGGGTCGCAGTGACGCCGCTGCAGATGATCTCGGCCGCAGCGGCAGTGGCCAACGAGGGTCGGTTGATGCAGCCCTATGTGGTGAGTCGGCAGATATTGCCCGACGGCACGGTCGCCATCCACCAGCCGGTGGTGCGCGGTCAGCCAATCTCTCCGGAGACCGCGCGGACACTGAGCGGACTGCTGGAGTGCGCGCTGGAGAACGGTGCGCCGCTGGCACGCGTGCCAGGCTACCGCGTCGCCGGCAAGAGCGGGACGGCGAGCATCCCGCTGATCGGCGGCCTCTATGACGAGCGCGACACCATCGCCTCTTATGTCGGCTATGGCCCGGTGGAGAACCCACAACTGGTCATCCTGGTGCGGCTGGACCGCCCGCAGACTTCCCGCTGGGGCTCGGAGACGGCAGCGGTGGTCTTCAGCCGCCTGGCGGTGCAGTTGTTCCCGCTGCTGGGCATCCCCCCGGACGGGGCGCAGTGACAGGGTGAGGAGATGTTCACGCTGGCCGATGTCGTGCAGGGGCTGACGGGCCACCGCCCAGCGGAACTGGAGCGGCGGGCCGCGAGCGTGCGGGTGGACTCCCGTCTGGTGGAACCGGGGGATGTCTTCATCGCCCTCAAGGGAGAGCGCGCGGACGGCCACGACTTCGTCAGCGCCAGCCTGGAGCGGGGCGCGGCGATGGCCATCGTCGAGCGGCAGGTAGAGGCCGCCGTGCCGACGGTGGCGTTGGACGGCCCGCCGCCCGAGGGTTGGGAGACCCCCGCCCTGCTGCGGGTGCCCAACACCCTGGCGGCCTTGCAGCAGTTGGCTGCCTACTGGCGACGGCGTCACTCGCCGCGCGTCATCGGCATTACCGGCAGCGTGGGCAAGACGACCACGAAGGAACTGACCGCCGATGTCCTCAGCCGTCGCTACGTGACGCTGAAGAGTGAACGCTCCTTCAACAACGAGATAGGCCTCCCGCTCACCCTGCTGAAACTGACCGAAGTCCACGAACGGGTTGTCCTGGAGATGGGTATGTACGACGTGGGGGAGATCGCCAACCTGGCGCGCATCGCCCTCCCGCACGTCGGCGTGGTGACGATCATCGGACCGGTGCACCTGGAACGGGCGAAGACGATGGAGCGCATCGTCCAGGCCAAGACGGAACTGGTACAGGCGCTCCCGCCCGCCCCGGAGGGGGTGGCAATCCTCAACTGCGATGACCCACGGGTGCTTGGGATGCGCCAGGCCACCCGCGCGCGCATCTTCACCTACGGTCTTTCTCCCGAAGCCGACCTGTGGGCAGACGAGATCGAGAGCGTGGGGTTGGAAGGTATCATCTTCTCACTTCACTACCAGGGCGAATCGCTGCGGGTGAAGGTGCCGCTCCTGGGCCGCCACTCGGTACACACCGCCCTGCGCGCTGCAGCGGTGGGGTTGGTGGAGGGGCTGACCTGGCAGGAGATCATCGAGGGGTTGCGGGCTCCCTCCTCTCAGTTGCGCCTGGTGGCCGTGGACGGGCCGCATGGCTCCACCATCCTGGACGACACCTACAACGCCAGTCCCGCCTCGACCCTGGCGGCGCTGAACCTGCTGGACGAACTGGAGGGGCGGAAGATCGCCGTCCTGGGCGACATGTTGGAGTTGGGAGACTACGAAGAAGAGGGACACCGCAAGGTCGGGATGCGCGCGGCGGACGTCGCCGACGTGCTCATCACTGTCGGACGGCTGGCGCGGATCATCGCCACAGAGGCGCTGGCGGCAGGCCTGCCACGCGACCGGGTGCACATGGTCAGCAGCAACGCCGAGGCCATCGCCCTGCTGGAAGGGATGGTCAGAGAGCGCGACGTGATTCTGGTCAAAGGCTCGCGGGTGCTGCAGATGGAAGAGATCGTCAACACCCTGGGGGGTAAGTGATGGACTTCGCGCTGCTGCTGGCAAGCATCTCTTTCATCCTGACGGTGGGTTGGGGGCCGCTGCTCATCGGTCTCCTGCGCCGCTACCGTATCGGCAAGCGCATCCGCATTGACGGCCCGCGCGGCCACCAGACCAAGCTCGGCACACCGACGATGGGAGGGCTGTTGATCGTCGTGCCGGTCTTCCTGATCACCATCGCCCTGAACATCTACAACCTGCTGGGGCGGACAGTCATCGGGCGCTCCATCATGTTGCCGCTGGGGGTGATGCTCGCCTTCGCCATCCTGGGCGCGCTGGACGACATCGCCGGGGTGCGCGGGATGCGGCGCGGCGAGGGCTTTCAGGCGCGGCAGAAGATCGTCTGGGAGATCGGCCTCTCGCTGGTGATCGCCCTGGTGCTCCACCTGGGGATGGGTCTGCGCAGCGTGGCGGTGCCCGGCGTCGCGGAGAAGATTGACATCGGTCTCTTCTACATCCCGGTGGCGATGTTCGTCGTCGTCGGCGCTTCCAACGCCGTCAACTTCACCGACGGGCTGGACGGGTTGGCGGGGATCATCGTCGCCAGCGCTTTCGCCGCCTACGGGGTCATCGCCTACCTCCAGGGGCAGATCTACCTGGTGCGCTTCTGCTTCACCGTCGTCGGCGCCTGCTTCGCCTTCCTGTGGTACAACGCCCACCCGGCGCAGATGTTCATGGGCGACACAGGAAGCCTGGCGTTGGGCGCCACGCTGGGCACGGTGGCGCTGATGACCGGCCAGTGGCTGCTCCTGCCGGTGGTGGCGCTGGTGCCGGTAGCCGAGGCGCTTTCGGTGATCTCTCAGGTGCTGTACTTCAAGTACACCAGACATCGCTACGGCCAGGGTCGCCGCCTTTTCAAGATGGCCCCACTCCATCACCACTTCGAACTGCTGGGTTGGTCGGAGACACAGGTGGTCCAGCGCTTCTGGCTGGTGGGGTTGATGGCGGCGATGGCCGGCGTCGCCCTGGCGCTGGTGTGATGGACAACGGACGACAGACCACGGACGACGGAGGAACAGGAAAATGGAGTTCGGGATGCTCTGGTTTGACAACGACCCGCGGCGGGAGATGAAGGAGAAAGTACTGCGGGCGGCGGCACACTACGAGCAGAAGTACGGTGTCCGCCCTGACGTCTGCTTCGTCCATCCCAACATGCTCGGCGGCGATGGCCAGGGGACGCTGATGGCCGGCTCGGTGGAGGTGCGACCGGGTCGGGCGATCCTCCCCGACCACTTCTGGCTGGGTGTGGCCGGGGACCAGGAGAACAGAGACGGGGGACGAATTGTCAGTCGCGGGTGAGCAGGCAGAGAGTCTGACCGGCAAACGGGTCGTCGTCCTGGGGCTGGCCCGGCAGGGGCTGGCCGTCACACGCTTCCTGGTAGCCGCTGGCGCCCAGGTGACCGTCTCCGACCTGCAGGGCGAGGAGGCGTTGACCGAGGCGCTGGCCGAACTGCGCGACCTGCCCGTCCGCACCGTGCTGGGCGGCCATCCCCTCAGCCTGCTGGATGGGGCTGACCTGCTCTGTCTGAGCGGCGGGGTGCCGGTGGAAGCGCCGATTGTCGTCGAGGCACGTCGCCGTGGGATTCCGCTCTCCAACGATGCCCAGCTGTTCCTGGAACGCTGCCCGGCTCCGGTGATTGGCATCACCGGCTCCGCCGGCAAGACGACCACCACCGCCTGGGTCGGCGCGATGTGCCAGGCGGCTGGCTTCACAACCTGGGTGGGCGGCAACATCGGCAACCCGCTCATCACCGATCTGGAACGCATCACGCCGCAGGACCGCGTGGTGATGGAACTCTCCAGTTTCCAGTTGGAGATCATGACCATCAGCCCGCACATCGCCGCCGTGCTCAACATCACCCCCAACCACCTCGACCGGCATGGGACGATGGAGCGGTACATCGCCGCCAAGCGGCCGATCGTCGCTTACCAGGGCACACAGGACCACGCGGTCCTGGGTTTCGACGACGCGAACGCGCGGGCGCTGGCGCTGGAAACCCCGGCCCACCTCCTGTTTTTCAGCGGCAGGGCAGAAGTAGAAGAAGGAGCCTACAAGACCAACGGCGACCTGTTCCTGCGCCTGAGCGGAAAGACGGAGAGGGTCTGTACGGCGAAGGAGATCAACCTGCGCGGCCCGCACAATCTGCTCAACGGGCTGGCCGCCTGCGCCATCGCCGCTGTCGCCGGAGTGCCCCTGGGAGCGATCCGTCAGGCGCTTCGCGCCTTCACCGGCGTCGAGCACCGCCTGGAGTGGGTGCGCGAGATCGGTGGAGTACACTACTACGATGATTCCATCGCCACGGCGCCGGAGCGGGTGGTGGCGGCGCTGCGCTCGTTCGACGAGCCGATTGTGCTTCTGGCCGGCGGGCGGGACAAGAAACTGCCCTGGGAGGAGTTTGCCACCGAGGCGCTGGCGCGCGTGCGTCACCTGATCACCTTCGGCGAGGCGGGAGAGATGATCGCCGGAGTGGTGGAGAAAGTCAGGGAACAACGGGCCGCTGCAGAGAGCAGCCCGGTCCGCCTGGAGGCAGTGACGCGGGTGAGGACTTTCGAGGAGGCGGTGGAGGCCGCTGCGCGGACGGCGCGGGCTGGAGAAGTGGTGCTGCTCTCGCCCGGCGGCACCAGTTTCGACGCTTTCCGCGACTTCGCCGCCCGCGGCGACCGCTTCAAGGAGTTGGTGCGGGCGCTCCCTTCAGGAGAGCAGAGATGATAAAAGGCCGTCCCCCCGACTACATCATGATCCTGGTGGTCGCTGCCCTGCTGCTGATCGGGCTGGTCATGGTCTTCAGCACCACATTTGACTGGGCCTATATGTGGAGCAGAGAAGGGGTCAGCCCCTACTATTACACCCTGCGGCAGGCGGCGTGGATGGTGACGGGCATCGCCATCGCCGCCGCGCTCACCTTCGTGCCCTACGATTGGCTACGCCGCCAGGCGGTGCCGATTATGAGCCTTACCCTGGGGCTGCTCATCCTGGTACTCATCATCGGCGAGGACCATCTGGGGGCGCGCCGCTCCTTCCTGGGCGGCTCCATCCAGCCGGGCGAACTGGCCAAACTCACCACCGTCATCTACATCGCTGCCTGGGCCTCATCCAAAGGGGAGCGCATCCGCGACGTCACCTATGGCCTGATCCCCTTCGCTGTGCTGGTTGGCATCGCCTCCGGTCTGGTGGCGCGCCAGCCCGACCTGAGCACCGCAGCGGTGATCATGCTCACGGGGTTGACCGCCTTCTTCCTGTCCGGCGCGGACCTGCTCCAGATGGTGATCAGCGTCATCGTGGGCGGGACAGCTTTCTCGCTGCTGGCCCTGGTGTACCCCCACGCTCACCAGCGGGTGGAGGAGTTCTTACTGCAGTTGCACGATCCGCTGCAGATCGGCAGCCATGTCAGGGCCTCACTGATCTCCCTGGGCAGCGGAGGGCTCTTTGGTGTGGGGTTGGGGTTGGGCCGGCAGAAGTTCGGCTACCTGCCCGTGCCCCACACCGACAGCATCTTCGCGGTGATCGGTGAGGAGATGGGGTTATCAGGTTGCCTGCTGGTCATGGTGCTCTTCGGGTTGCTGGCCTGGCGGGGCTTCCGCATCGCCCTGCGCGCCCGCGACCAGTTCGGGATGGTGCTGGCCAGCAGCGTCACGTTGCTCCTGGTCTCTCAGGCGATGATCAACATCGCTGTGAGCGTTGGCCTGCTGCCCTACACCGGCATCATCCTGCCCTTCATCAGCCTGGGCGGCTCCTCGCTGCTGGTGTCGCTGGCCGGCGTGGGCATTCTGCTGAGCATCTCACGGGGCAGCGCCCCCAAGGCAATCAGGGAAGATGCGCATCTGGATAGCGGGAGGAGGAACGGGAGGGCACGTCTATCCCGGTCTGGCCGTCCTGCAGGCGCTTAAAGACGCCGGTCCGGTAGAGCCGCTCTACCTGGGCCGGGCCGACAGCGTGGAGGAACGGCTGGCCGGACGAGCCGGCGTGCCGTTCGCCAGTGTGTCCGCCGGGGGACTGCACGGTCTGGCCCCGTGGGTGGCGGCGCGTAACCTGTTCCGCCTGCTGCGGGGTTTCTTGACCGCGCGACGGCTGGGGCGGCGCGAGCCTCCCCAGGCGCTCTTTGTCACCGGCGGGTACGCCAGCGTCCCTGTGGCGCTGGCCGCCTGGACGCTGAGGGTGCCGATCCTGCTCTACCTGCCGGACATCGAGCCGGGGCAGGCGGTGCGCTTCATCGCCCGCCTGGCCACCCGCATCGCGGTGACGACAGAGGACTCGCGGGCCTACCTGCCCGCCGGCAAGGTCGTGGTGACAGGCTACCCGTTGCGCCCGGAGTTCATCGGGTTGGAGCGCGCCGGGGCGCGCCAGGCCCTTGGTCTGGCAGATGAAGTACCGGTGCTCCTCGTGTTCGGTGGCAGCCTGGGGGCGCACAGCATCAACCGCGCGTTGACAGATGGACTGGAGACGCTGCTTGCAGAGGCGCAGGTGGTTCACGTGAGCGGAGAACTGGACTGGGGGTGGGTGAGCGAGCGGGCAGAAGGCCTGCCTTCGGACCTGCGCGCGCGCTATCACCCCTTCCCCTACCTGCACGAGGAGATGGGGGCCGCACTGGCGGCGGCGGATCTGGCCATCTGTCGCGCCGGGGCCTCGACGCTGGGCGAACTGCCCTACTTCGGCCTGCCCGCCGTCCTGGTGCCCTACCCGCACGCCTGGCGCTATCAGCGCGTCAACGCGCAGTGGTTGGTGGACCGCGGGGCAGCGGTGATGCTAGAAGACGCGCGCCTGGGCGAAGCGTTGCTGCCCACGGTGCAGGCCCTGCTGCGCGACCCGCAGCGGCTGGCGACGATGCGGGCGCAGGCGCAGGCCCTCGCCCGGCCCGATGCTGCGGCGCG
>DAOTYX010000192.1:0-4751 GCA_034434635.1 Anaerolineae bacterium
CCGTCGCGCAGGGCGGCGATGTCGGTGGTCGTCCCGCCCACATCCACCACCCAGGCGTCCCGCCGGCCGGAGAGATGCCAGGCCCCCAGCAGGCTCGCTGCCGGGCCGGAGAGGACCGTCTCGATGGGCCGGGCGCTGGCCCACTCCGCGCGCACGAGTGAGCCATCCCCCTTCACCACCATCAGCGGCGCGGGGATGCCCAGATCGTCCAGCGTGCGGCGCACGGTGGCGACCAGTCCGCGCAGCAGCGGGATCAGCCGGGCGTTGAGCGCCGCGGTCGTCGCCCGCCGCACGCCGTTGAGACGGCCGGTCAGTTCGTGGCCGCAGGTGACCGGCAGACCGGTCATCTCCTCCACCAGTGTGCGCAGGCGCAGTTCGTGGGCCGGATTGCGCACGCCGAAGTAGCCGGAGATGGCGAACGCCTCCACTCGCTCTGCGAGCGCGCGGATGGCCTGACGGGCGGCCTCCTCGTCCAGCGGCTCCACTTCGTTGCCCGCGCCATCGTGGCCGCCGCGCAGGTAGACCACGTCCCGTGTCGCCAGCGCTGCCTCGAAGCCGTACTGGCGGATGAGGGCGGGGTCATAGCCGGCCAGCAGCAGGGCCACGGGACCGCCCTTCCCCTCGACGATGGCGTTGGTCGCCAGCGTCGTCGAGAGGGCCACCAGTTCTACCTGGGATGGCGTGATCTCAGAGCCACGGAAGGCGGCGGCGACCGCCTGGCTGATGCCGACGGCCAGATCGTGCCGGGTGGTCAGCGCCTTGGCCGCTGCCCGCACGCTCCCGTCGCGCTGTTCGACCAGCACAGCGTCGGTGTATGTCCCTCCGGTGTCAATCCCTAACGCGATGGGCACTCACTCCACTCCTGTCTGGGCCTCGGCGGCCCGCGATGGGCTTTCATCCCGCCGTCGCCAGCAGGTATCGGCCAGGGCGCAGCAGGCGCACAGCGAACCGACGTGGGCGGCGGGGTAGCCCGGTCCCACGCCGATGACCAGCGAGACCGATTTCTGCGGCTCCAGCACGCACAGGTCGTTCAGGCGCACGCCGATCTCCTCCAGCGGGAGGAGCGCGCACAGTTCCCGCTGTCCCTGTATCGGCCAGCCGGTGAGCGACCCCGGGGCCAGCGCGGGACTGAGGCCCCATCCCTGCCGGGCAGCGTACTCCTCGGCCTGCTGGCGTAGCCTCTCGCCGATGCCGCCCAACGCCAGCACCCCGGCGCTGTCCAGCATGAAGGCCAGCAGGTCCTCGCCTGTCTCGTGCAGGCGGCGGACCTCACCCTCCAGCGCCGGGCCGATGGTGTAGACGGCGACCAGCACCTGACGAGCCGGAGCCAGCAGGTCGGCATGGGGGCCCACGGTGAGCCGCGCGCCCGCTGCCGCCCGGTCCAGCCACACCTTTTCGCCAGCGACTTCCCGCAGCGGGAACCAGTCGTACACCGCCGCGGGCGCGGCCAGCGTACGAGCCAGCCGCACTGCCTCTTGGGCGGCCTCCAGCAGGGCGGAGGGGACCGTCGCCGGGGGGCGGCGGTACTGAGCCAGCGCCACCTCGTCAGGGGTGAGGGTGAACGGAAAGTCGTGTTGGACGGTCATCGCCTGTTTCTCTGCTGCGCCCTGGGCGCGGCGGCTGAAGCCGCGCACTACGTCGGCGAAGCCGCCCTGCGGCGGTTGGCCAGCAGGCCCGCACAGGTGGCCTTCGCCGTCGCTGCCTGCGGTTTCGATCGCCGTGCGCCCTGCAGGCGAGGCCCTCACAGCCGGGCCAGCGCGGCAGCGATGCGCTCCAGCGCCTTTTGCAGGTTCTCCATCGAATTGGCGAAACAGAGCCGCAGGTAGCCCTCCCCATTCGCGCCGAAGGCGTCCCCCGGCAGCACTGCCACTCCCGCCTCGTCCAGCAGGTAATCGGCCAGCCACTGTGAGGGGCGACCGAAGGCGGAGACGTTGGGAAAGGCGTAGAAGGCCCCCTGCGGCCGGCGGCAACGCACGCCGGGGATGCGGTTCAACCCTTCCACCAGCAGGTCGCGCCGTCGCTGGTATTCGGCCACCACCGCCGCCACTGGCTCCTGCGGCCCGCGCAGCGCCTCCAGCCCGGCGTACTGGGTGAACGTGGCCGTGCAACCGATGGAGTGGGTCAGCAGCAGTTCCACCCTTTCGGCCAACGGCTCCGGCATGATGCCGTACCCCAGCCGCCAGCCGGTCATGGCATAGGTCTTGGAAAAGCCGTCGCAGATGATCGTCCGCTCGGCCATCCCCGGCAGGGCAGCGATGCTGAGCGCCGCCTGGCCGTCGAAGGAGAGGCGGGCGTAGATTTCGTCCGACAGCACCCAGAAGCCAAACTGCCGTGCCGCCTTGGTGATGTGCTCCAGTGCGGCCAGCGGCATCACCCCGCCGGTGGGGTTGCTGGGCGAGTTGAGGATGACCAGGCGCGTGCGTTCGTTCACCAGCCGGTCGAACGCCGCCAGGTCGAACGAGAAATCCTCCTCCTCGCGCAGCGGCACCGGCACCGCCACCCCGCCAGCGACGCCGATCATCGCCGCGTAGGTGGGGAAGCCCGGATCGGGGTAGATCACCTCATCGCCGGGTCGGACCAGGGCCAGGGTGGGGAAGAAGAGGGCCGGCTTGGCCCCCGGGCCGATGACCACCTGCTCCGGGCGGATGGTCATCCCCCGGCGTCGTCCGGCGTCCTCGGCGATGGCCTGGCGCAGGGCCGGCAACCCCGCTGGGGGGTTGTAGCGGGTCTGCCCTTCCTGGATGGCCCGTATCCCCGCCTGAGTGACGTTGGCGAATGTGGGCACGTCGGGCTGGCCAATCTCCAGGTGGATGATCTCCCGGCCTGCCGCCTCCAGTGCCTGGGCGCGGGCGAGCATGTGGTAGGCCCCTTCTGAAGCCAGGTGCAAGACGCGTGGCGCAAACTCTGTCGTCTCTGTCATGCGTGCCTCTCGACGATCTCCCACACCGCCCGTCGCTGCTCCGGGTCCAGCGGCTGGGGACGGTGCTCGCGGATGATCTGGCGCACCCGCTCGTTCAGCCGCTGTCCCAGGCTCTTGCCGCCTGACTCCAGCCACGCGGAACGGATTTTGCGGTCGAACAGGCCGGGGAACCAGAAGTCGCGGAAGTGCCTGACGGTCTGCTTCGTGTCGAGGAAGTTCCCGCCCGGGCCGACGGCGTCCAGTTCCTCCACCATCAGCGTGTCGGGGCTGACCTCGATACCCTTCAGCACGTGGTCGGCCATCCCTACCAGTTCATCGGTGAGGACGATCATTTCGAAGGAGGTGGTGAGGCCGCTTTCCATATAACCCACGTCGTGGACCAGGTTGCTGCCGCTGAGTTTGGCCATCAGCACCGACAGGGTGGCCTCCGCCGCGGCCTGCTCATCCATCACTTTGGCGTCCGAACAGCCCGCGTACCCCCAGGTGGGCAGGCCATACCAGCGACCCAGTTCCGCTACTGCCGCCTTGGTCAGTTGGAACTCCGGGGAGGCGTAGCAGATCTGCGCTGCGCCCATGTCCATGTGATGCAATCCCGCCCCGAAGACGAACGGCGCGCCGGGCCGCCGCAACTGGTGAACGACCAGGCTGCTGAGGATCTCAGCCAGGGACATCACCAGCCCGCCGGCCATAGTGATGGGAGCGGTCGCCCCCATCTGTGGGCCGGGCGAGTGCACCACCGGCAGTTCATAGTCGGCCATCAGCAGCAGTTTGTCCACCGCCGTCTGCGACTGCTGCAGCGGCGAGGACGGCTCGGAATAGAGGAGGATGTGCTGCTGCTCCTTCAGTGCCTGGTACCCGCCAGCCACCGCTGCCGCCATATCAATCGCCCGCTGGCAGGAAGCCCGGTCGTTGGTGACGAAGACAATCGGCTTGGTGGTGTGTTCCAGCATCAGCGCCATCTGGACGTCGTAGGTCAGCGCCGCATCTACGTCGGCGGGGATGCCGATGGACATCACGAAGTGGATGTTGGGCAGCGCATCGCACAGGTGATAGCCGTTGATGAGGTCGGCCTGGGTGAAGGGGCGATGCACGCCGGTCTCCGGGTCGAGCAGGTTGAGACAGTCGGATCCGGTGCCGAAGAAGACCTTTCTCCCTTCCAGGAACATCGCCGGTGCGCCATCGCGGTCGCACATGACGATGCGGCTGGGAGCCGAGGCCAGCGCCTCCTCAACCAGACGGGCGGGGAAGCGCACGCGGTTGCCATCGGAAATGAACGCGCCGGCCTTCTCGAGCATGTCGAGCGCTTCCTGGTGGTGAAAGCGGACACCGGTGCGGCGCAGCACCTCAAGCGCTGCCAGGTGCAGGTCTTCCATCTGGCTTTCGGTCAGGACGGAGAACTGCGGTGCGGCGAGGGTGACGGAATTGACGGTCTTCATGTTGGATCTTTCTCCTGTTGTTGTACGATCTCCACGCTCCCTGCCTCCCCATCCACGACCAGCCGCTGGCCGGTGTGCAGCCGGTCGAGCGGGATGTGGTCCACGCAGGGAATCTCGGCGATGATGCAACCCACAGCGGTGATCGGCTCGCACTCGGCGTTGACGATCGCTGCTGGGGCGAGGCCAGCCCGCTTCAGCCGATAGATGACGTAGGAGCCCACAGTGGAGCCCTTGCCGGAGGGAAAGACCAGCACCCGTCCGGCCAGTGACAGCCCTTCCAGTTCGTGCCCTGGCTCGACGACCACCCCGCTCTCGGGGTCCACCCCGCCGTAGAACGAGATGGGCATGTGTGTGACCAGCGCCTCTCCTCCGGCGCGGCCAGGGCAGATGGAGCG
>DAOTYX010000193.1:0-4652 GCA_034434635.1 Anaerolineae bacterium
CTGAGCATCGTTGAGGACGGCGTCGAAAGCAGTCAGGTTGGCGTGGAGGTCGGAAACGACGAGACAGCGCACTCTATCACTCCTTGTGAAAGGTCGGCACACATTGTAACACTTTCTGCCCGTTTTGCCAGTCGGCAAGACGCGGGGATTTCGAAACAAATCCCCGTCTGGGGACGAAGTCGAGGCTTTAGCCGGCGCAAACGTGGCTCAAACCGGCTGAAGCCTCGACTCCGGGCGGGAAATGCAGCATCGACGTAGCCTAAATCGCTTCTGCTTCGAATGCCCTCGTTCACTCCCACTAGACAAGATCGAAAAGAGGAGTAGAATTGCCGCCAAACCTGCACGGGGGAAGGAGGTCAAAATGAACCATAGCGAGGCGGCGTTGGCCGCGGTGATCCTGGCCGGTCACTCGCCAGCAGAGGAGGATCTGCTGGCGGAGCACAGTCTGGGCCGCCCGAAGGGCCTGATCCCTATCGCCGGGCGACCGATGATCGCCTACGTGGCTGAGGCCCTGGCTGGTTCGCGGCACATACGCCGGATCGTCGTGGCCGGGCTGCCTGCGGAGTACCACGCCGTGCTGCCGGTAGCAGCAGACTACACGCCGCCGCAAGCCGATATGATGGGCAACGCGGAGGCCGGCATCCGCCGGGCTATGGAACTCCTGCCCGGGCTGAACGGCGTCGTGATCGCCAGCGCCGACCTGCCGCTGTTGACCTCCGAGGTTGCCGACATGTTCATCGCGGAGTGCCTGAAGACCGACCACGACCTCTACTACGGCGTCATTGAACGTTCGGTGATGGAGGGGCGCTTCCCGACTTCCCGGCGCACCTACGTACACCTGGCGGATGGGGAGTTCGCCGGGGGGGACCTGATCCTGGTCCGCCCCCGAGCGCTGCGTACCGATCAGGACTTGTGGCGCAGGCTCTCGAGCGCACGCAAGAGCCCGCTGCACCAGGCACAGATGTTGGGGGGATTGTGGCCGGTGGTGCGGCTCCTCACTCGCCGCATGAGCCTATCAGAGGCGGAACAGCGCGCCAGCCGCGCGCTCAACCTGCGGGGCCGCGTGGTGGTCTGTCCGCACGCGGAACTGGGGATGGACGTGGACAAACCGTTCCAGTTGGAAATCGTCCGCGCCGAACTGGAGGCCCGGGATGGCCTCCTCTCCTCGTGACAGGTTGGACGGCACGGCTGCTGGCCTGGGATAAGGTTACGTCAGCGCGCCTGGCTGGCTCCGCAGGGGGCAGGCTGGCGCACCTGCTGGCGCTGCTCGTGGCGCACAGCGGCGACAGCCCGCTGTGGCTTGTGGGGGGCGGAGCGGCTCTGCTGTGGGGCGGCGCCACAACGCGCCCCTTCGGCCTCCGCATCTTGATAGCCACACTGGCAGGCGCCCTCGCAGCGACGCTCGGCAAGTGGCTCTTCCGTCGCAACCGCCCCGGCGCTTCCCACGGCGGCCTGTATACGCGGCTGGACCGCCATGCTTTTCCCTCTGGCCACGCCACCCGCGCGGCATGTGTGGCCGTCATCCTGGCCCCATTGCTGCCACCCTGGGTTGCGGCGCTGCTGGCCGCCTGGGCTGTCGCCGTCTGCCTGGCACGGGTAGCCCTGCGCGTCCACTACCTGCTCGACGTAGCCGCCGGGCTGCTGCTGGGTGTGGTGCTGGGCGTCGCGTTTCTGCTGCTGGGAGTTTAGCGTTCGTCCGTCCTCATCTGCGACGGAACGCCAGAACCAGCACAACCAGTCCGCCGATGATGAGCAGCACTGGCCACGCCAGGTTGGCCCATGTCCCCAGCACCGTTACCAGCAACCCAATGCCGATGCAGATGGCGGCTGGCCAGAGCGCCCAGGTCATCCCCTGGCGGGGGGCCGCGAGCAGGTAGATCAGCAGGAAGGTCAGGCCGATGCCCCCAAAGAGGATACCGGCCACTACTGTCCCTGCCCATTCGGCAGCCACAGGCAGTATCCCGATGGTAGTTAACACTCCCGCAGGGATGATCGCCCACCACCGCCTGCGCCCGGTCAGGTAAACGATCCAGAAGGCCAGGGCCATGCCCAACAGCAGCAACGTGGCACCCCACTCATCGCCCACCACTGGCGACAGGGCGATACTGCCGCCGATAAGGGTGAGCACGCCAGCAGGGATGGCTGCCCACCAGAAGGAGCGTCCTCGCACGGCCAGGATCAGCCAGAAGGGCAGCCCGATGCCGAAGAACAGGAAGCCGCCAGCCACCACATCATCAGGCAGCAGGTGTGCCTCGGAGACGAAGATCAGCCCCCCTACCGCCAGGAAGAGACAGCCGGGGATCAGTGCCCACCAGGCTTCCCGGCTGCCGATCGCCGCGACCAGAAAGATCAACCCCAGCGCTGCGGTGACCACGGCCCACACCGACGGTGTCCATTCGCCCAGCCACCCCAACCGCTGCGCGGTGAGCATACCGCCCAGCAGGATCAAGACGATGCCTATTGCGACACCGACACGGCGCCCCATACTTTCCTCCTTTTAGCCTGTTGGCCTTTGTCCCCCCTCATCGCCCCAGGCAGATCTCCTCGCAACCTGAAACCTGTAACCTGTAACCCTGAAACCTGTACCCCCAAAGCCTGCCACCCCGAAACCCAGGTCTGCCCTGCGCCACCCGACATGCAGACATTGTACTCGGTGTGGTTTGTCAGGCAAGTGGGTGGGGGGTATAATGGGAGTTGGGAAACTGGAAACTGGGAAACTGGGAATTAGGAAACTGGGAAACTGGGAATTGGAAAACTGGGAACTGGGAATTGGGAATTGGGAATTGAGAGTTGGAGGGAGGAAGTGGAGGAGCCGATCAACGTCACGGATGGAGCGTTTGAGCGGGTGGTGTTGGGCGCGGCGCTGCCAGTGGTAGCGGCCTTCTGGTCGCGGGTGGAGGAAAGCGCCGCACCGTTGCGCCAGGTGCTGGCGACGGCAGCGCGACAGTACGCCAGTCAGGTGCGCGTGGTCGCGCTGGAGGCGGAAGACGCCCCCCAGACACGCGCCCGTTTTGGGGTGGATAGCCTGCCGCAATTCCTCTTCTTCCGCAACGGCCGGCTTGTCGCCCGCGCCCGCGGCCTGCCCACCATCGAGGGACTGCGCCCATGGGTGGAGTTCCTGCTGGGGCAGGGGCCACCGCCGACCCCCGCTGCATCACCCACAACAACATCTGCCGCCCACCCCTTGACCGTCACCGACGCCGACTTCGGCCGGTTGGTGCTGGAAGCCCCGGGGCCGGCGCTGGTGGACTTCTGGGCGGCGTGGTGCGGGCCGTGCCGCATGCTCGCCCCGACGATCGAACGGCTGGCCAGCACCTTCGCCGGTAGGGCGCGGGTGGCCAAACTGGACGTGGACGCCAATCCCCTCACCGCCCAGCGGTACGGTGTGCAGAGCATCCCCACGCTCATCATCTTCAAGAACGGCCAGGAGGTGGATCGCCTGGTCGGCGTGCAGCCAGAACGGGTCATCCGCGAGCGGCTGGAGGAGCACCTCTAACTGCCTGCATCCTCCCGCAGGCTCTAGATGCGGACTAAGGAGGTAGCGGCATGAGCATAAACCCCCCGTCAGGGATGAAGATCGGCGTTGAAATCCCTCAGGAACTGGACGCCGTCTACTCCAACTTCGCCATCATCAGCCACTCGCCGTCGGAGATCGTGATGGATTTCGCCGTCCTCCTGCCGAACTCGCCGCGGGCACGGGTGCGCGCTCGCGTGATCACGACCCCACTGCACGCCAAACTGCTCCTCCGCGCCCTGCAGGAACACATCGAGCGGTACGAGGCGCAGTACGGCGAGGTGCGCCTGCCGCCAGAGGGGGACGATCTGGCCCGTCAGTTCTTCGGGGGGGCAAGACCCCCGGAGAAATGAGAATTGGGCGCCTGACGCTCCAAGAGAGGGGAGAAATGGAATCCCTTGAGATACTGGGGGAGACGCTTCGCGCCGACCTGGCCGCGCGCAACGCGGCGCGAGATGAGGCGCTGCGTCGCTCCCGCGAACTGGTACGCCTGTGCGGTACGGCCATCCGCGCCGCGCACCGCGAGGAATGGCAGGCGGCGCATGACCTGCTGGCCCAGGCCGACATCGTCGGCGCGGAGATGGCCGACCTGTTGCAGCCGTACCCCGACCTGCTCTATGCTGGCTACACCCAGGATGGGCTGAAAGAACTGGTCGAAGCGCATCTGACGGTGGCGCTGCTGACCCATGCGCCGCTCCCGCCGCCGGAGCGCTTCGGCGTCCCTTCGGCGACCTACCTGGGCGGCCTGTGTGAGGCCGCCTCGGAACTGCGCCGCCGTTGCCTCGACCTGTTGCGTCAGCAGCGCACCGACGAGGCGGAGCCGTTGCTGGAAGCAATGGACGACATCTACGACCTGCTGATGACTTATGACTTCCCCGACGCCATCACCGGCGGCCTGCGCCATCGCGTGGATCAGCTCCGCGGCGTGTTGGAGCGCACCCGCGGCGACGTGACCCAGGCGCTGCGCCAGGACCGTCTGCTGGCGGCGCTGGGGCGATTCGAGGAACAGGTAGGTGGCGCAGGATAGGGACTCCTCGGAGCGGATCATCCGCGCCAGCGAGGTGGGACAGTACCTGTTCTGCGCCCGCGCCTGGTGGTTGGGAGCGGTGCAGGGCCTGCCTTCTTCGCGTCAGGAGGA
>DAOTYX010000194.1:0-2421 GCA_034434635.1 Anaerolineae bacterium
AACCGTCTTCCGCCGGTCTGAGCGAGCGCGTCCTGCGCCTCCGCCCGCAGCGCGGCGGGCGTTCCCCGCACCACCGTCGTCCAGCGGGACAGTCCACCGCAGACCGCGCCGGCGAAGCGCGCCTGTCCCTCGCGCAAAGACGGCCCACCCTCGCGGTCGTGCCAGTTCAGCACCTGGACCGGGGAGTCGGCCAGCGCATCGAACATCACCGCCTCGCCGTGCAGGTGGAGCATGTTCAGCCACAGCCCCTCCGCCGCGGCCAGCACGCGCCGGTCGTACGGCTGGCCGAAGGCGCGATACTCCGCCTGGCTGAGCAGGTCGTAGCGGGCGTGCTGGACGGCGTAGAAGACGCCGGCGATGCCGGTCGTTCGCGCGGCCTCGATGAAGCGGACGGTCGTCTCGGTGATCGTTTCCAGGCCGGCCTGCAGCGCGGCGGGGTGACGGCGCAGGTGGAGCAACAGCCGCTCCGCGCCGGCCAGGTTCTTGGCCTGGGCCAGCGGACTGAAGATCGTCTGGATGAACGGCGTCTCGTCGCCGAGGGCCTGGCCGATCATCCGCAGGCAGGCCAGTTGCGCTCCCAACGCGCCCTGCCAGGGATCGAGGAGCGGCAGGCGCGTCCAATCCTCCGGCGACTGGACGGGATGGAACGTGTACTCGCGCGTCCCCTCGACGTTGCCGCGCCACTCATCTCGCGCCCCCCAGTCCTGGAGGCAGAAAGAGCTGGCCGGGGTCACCTTGACCAGGTCGAAATCGAACTCGCGCTGGAAGCGGAGGGTCGCCTGGGCCAGGCCCTCGGCTGTGCGGTCGTCGCCGGGCCAGTGTCGCCACAGGGCAACGGGAGGGCGGTCGGTCGGTTCGCCGGCGATGGTCGCCTGCAGGCGGGTGCGTTTGTCCATCGGACCTCCTGTGGGGGAGAGTATAGCGCAGATGGGGGAGGCTGTCAAAGGCGGGGGGAGATGACACTATTTGACCGTCACCAAGCTTTGTGATACACTGTCGAATGCTATCACGCCCGCGTCCGGCAAACAGACGCACCTTTTCGACGCAACCGCCCACCCTCCCGCAGGTTCGGGCGCAATCTCCGCACTGGAGTGCGTCGCAATGAGCTGCTTGCCCTCTCGCCAGCCACTTTCCAACCTGCGGGAGAGTAGAGGGGATTCGACAGCGAAAAAAGGGGGTTTTTCAATGAAAAGAGTAAGCGGATGCTTTCTTGGTCTCCTGTGCCTACTGCTGGTTGCCTGTCAACTGGCCGGCACTCCATCGGCCGTCACGCCAACGCCGCCGACCGCCCAACCTTCGCCGGCGCGGGGCTATTGCGGCGATGGCCGCTGCGATGGCCCGGAGAACCCCCAGAATTGCCCGGCTGACTGTCTCCCGAGCCGCCCCACGCCGGCCCCGTCGCCAGCCGCCACCGCTCCCGCGCCCTCCGGAGGCCAGGGAGTCCTCCACCTGGGCATCATGGTCCATCTGGAAGGCTGGGACGATGACCAGAGCCAGGAGCAATTCGAGCATCACGTCCAACTGATGCGCGAATATGCCACCCTGTTCGAGAGGTACGGGGCCAGGTTGACCTGGGAGAGCAAAGACGTCACCGAAGGCATCCTGCGCTGGGGCGATAACGTGTTGCTGGAGATGGAGCAGCGCGGGCATGGGATCGGCGTGCATGCCGATATCGGCGGCCAGAGGAGCTATGACTGCCGGCGCTTTGCCGACGACCTGCGGGCCGAGAGGGAGCAACTGGAATCACTGGGCGTGACCGTGCGCCACGTCTCCGGCATCTGCTCGTCCTGCGATTGGGTAACGGCAGCCGCCGATGCCGGCTACCTCTTCACGACCGGGGGAGTAGCCTACTGCGTCTCTTCTCTGCCGGAGGAGCAACGGCCGGAGCCCTACGCGAACTGCCCGAATCCGGCGGCATGCCATCAACCCTTCCCGCCCGCGCTGGCCGACCGGCTCCATCCGTGGAGGATGAGCAGCGGGGACAACTGGCTAACCCCTGACCCCAATGGGCGCCTGGTTATCCTGCCGGCCGGTGGAGGGCTTGCCTGTATGCAGGAGGAAACCACTTCAGCGGAGTCGGTTACCCAATGCGATTTCACCACCCAAGACATAGATGCGTTCATCCAACAACTGGAAGAGGCGCTTGCCTACAGCAGAGAAGACCAGATCAACATCTATTACGTTTCGTGGAGCCTGGGTTCGCCGCTGGATATGGTGCCGCTGGAAACGTGGTTGCAGAGGATTCAGCCCTACGTGGAATCCGGTCGGGTGCAGTGGGAAACGCTGCCGGGGATGTACGATGCGTATGTGCAATGGGAGCAGAGCCATTAGCTGACGGCAAACGATTGCTTGCCGTATCTGCTTACCCTACTGCCCCGCGCTTTGACACCTCCCGATCGGGGCATGCTGTCAACGGATTCT
>DAOTYX010000195.1:0-4336 GCA_034434635.1 Anaerolineae bacterium
AGTATCCTCTCTCGGATCGAGCCCACTGCAACAGGCCGAGCGCGAAGGGTGGAACTCGCGGCGAAGTCATCTTTCAGTATCCTCTCTCGGATCGAGCCCACTGCAACCGCCCTACAGGCTATCAAAAAGCGGGCGATTGCGTCTCTCTCGCCCATTCGGAGCGCAGCAAGGTGCCTCGTGGGGGGCTAATCCCCCCTTCTGCACCCCACCGCCTCCTGATGCCCTGCGCAAACCGCTTTCTGCTCTGAAACCCTGCCGGTTTGCGACTTTCGCCGTGAACCACCCTTGTCAGGAGACATCGTTACAGAACCGACGAAACTCACAGTTCTCGCAACGCCGATGTGACCGCGGCGGGTCGGGCATCCTCTCCCTCTCCACCATATCCCTCATCTGCCCCACTATCTCCCGTACCTCCTGTTGCATCTTCTCGGTCAGCACTATTTCCACTGCCCGTCCGCTTGCCAAAGAGTAGACAAAACCCCGCCGTACCGACACTTTCCACATCTCCTCCAACATCATCCCATACGCCGTTAACTGCCGCCGTACGTGTCCTCCCACCTCCCGTGTGCTCTGTTTGTAATCTACCGGGATGAGTTCCCTGTGCTCGTCTCTGCCTGTCTCGATGACCAGGTCAATACGCCCTCGCAACCCCAGGCTGGGTGACTCTACCCACACGTCGAAGTTCCGCTTCCCTTCCGCCAGTCCGTATGCTGCCAGGCTGCGCCGTCGCTCCCGCTTCCCCTCTTCTTCATGCGCCAACCCCCCGGCCTCCATCTTGTAAGTCAGAGGCCGAACCAGCGGCAGACAGTAGGTGTAGAAGACTATCCGCGGACAGTAACTGTACTGCTTCAGGTCGGTAACCGCAAAGACCGTCTGCCTATCCCTCTCCTCCATCGGTCTCCTGTACGACCTCCAGCCGTTGCCCCCAGTCTTTCTCGCAGATGACGAACAACTGGATCTTCCCCTCCCGCTTTCCCAGCGTCCGGCGGGCCTTCAAGATCAACTCTTCCTGGTGCGTCCGTGCCAGGTCCCCCAGAAACGCCGAATACTGGATGCGATCCAGTCCGTAGTCCAGACACCAGTCTGCCACTTTAGCCCGCACGCGGTCATCGGGAATGTCGTAAACGACCAGGCAACGCATCCTTGTTTTCCCTCACCACCGGGCGATGAAGGGCTCATAGACAGGTCGGTCACCCCGCACGAAGGTGGCGATGTGACGCGCCTGGCTCTGAATGATGACCCGTAGCGGCTGGCGTTTCCGTTCATACCGCTCCGTTCCCTCCAGGCGTTCCAGGACCTTCTCGGCAATGGCTCGCCGACTCTCTTCCACCAGGCGCTGCTTCTCGTCCATCTCCAGACGCATTCCTCGTGTCGCCATCGCCACCACGGTGCGATCCACGACAACCTGGCGGAACTCCTCGATCAAGTCAAACACCAGACTGGGCTTGCCGGGGCGGTCAGCGTGGATGAAGCCGCCGAAGGGGTCAAGCCCGGCCAGCACCAACGCCCGCTCGACCTGTCCGTATAGAATACCGTACCCGTAGTTCAATGCGGCGTTGATGGAGTCCGGCGCGCTGCGCGTTTTCCGCCCCGACCAGCCGTACTGCGCCGGGATCACCCATCCAAGTGCCTCCCAGTACACCTGCGCAGCCCGGCCCTCGATCGAGAGCAACTGCTCACGGGCTTCCTCTACTGACTCGCCCTTGATCTGCTGTAACTCCTCGATGTGGTGCTGTACCTGGTCGGCGTATTCTCGCAACTGCCTGTGTAGCGCGGGATCGGCCTCGGCACGGTACTTGGCTGTGTAACGCAGGAATCCGGCCTGATTGGCGATCTTGCCCCGGGCGAAGGCCAGCGCTAACGCCATTCCTCGTCGGTCGGAGTAGGCCAGCAATTGCTCCCGTCGCGTCAGCACTGTCCCGGTCAACCCGGCGGCGTACAATCCGGCGTAGGGCCGGCCTGCGCCATCCACAAAGTGGATGGGGATTCCTGCCGTGCAGCAGGCCTGGATGGCGTCCGCCGACAGGCTGATCCCTCGCCCGGTCACCAGCACCTGTTCCAGGTGCAACAGCGGGGCTTCTGTCAGCACCTCTTTGCCCCTCGTCACCCGTAGCCGGCCCTGGTGTTTGCCGACGAAGGCACCAAACTGGTCTACGATCAGGTTCTGGATAACGGGCATCCCTTCGTCTCCAGCCGGTACCACCCATTCCCTTTCACGGCGTCCTTGCCCACGTGGACGAACTGCCCCCACACCAGCCATGGCCAGAAGGGGGACCAGTCATCGGTGGCCAGGATGACGTGGCCGATCAGTCCTGATGTGGGGGATTCGGCCCGACGGCGGGTGGAGTAACTACGCAGTTCCTCCCAGGACAGGCGATTCTCCACCACGTGCACCTGCGCGGCAGCCTGGATCAGCGCGCGGGGCTCCTCGAAAAGCAGCGGGGTGTCCGAGAAGTGGCGGCTCAACGCTTCCAACCGCTCCATCAGCCGCTGGAAGAAGGGCTGGAAGCGGAAGTGCTCAGGCTTGAGCAGGTGAGCCCGCTCGACGATGCGCGTCGGCGTCAGCAGGTGCAGACACAGTCTGGATGCAGGGGCCTCTACCTGCAAGACTTGCGGATGGGTAATCGGCACATCGGGCATTTGTACCAGCCTATCACCGATGGTCATCACCGACTGCTGCTCGCCGGTGAGAGGATTCTCGGCCCACACCTGACGGACGGCCAGCCGGCCCCGTGCCCAGCGGCCGTTGGCCTGCTGCACCCGACGGCCCAGTCCGCCGCGCTCGAACTCCTGCACTGCCAGGACGATGTAGGGGAAGAGCTCGAGGGCGCGGGCGTAGAGGGTGAGGCCGAACAGGAGCGTCTCGCCGGGCTCGTAGCGGAAGAACGATCGGCCATCATCGGTCTCGACGGCATGGCCGCCCTGGCCTGGGAGGGGGGGCTGAACGGTGAAGGGGCGGGGTATATCGCGACCCCGGTCGCTTTCTGGCTTGAGGGTGCTGACCAGGAAGGCCACAGGGCAGGTGGCGACGAGGGGACAGAAGGCGCACTCTTCCGCCTCCCGGTTGCCGCAGAAGCGATTGCGTAGGGCGTGGAAGAGCGCGCCGCGGATGGCCGAGCCCTGATGCTCGTTCATTTCGATAGTGCTCTGCACCTCGGTGACGAAGCGCAGGCGGTGGGCGGTGAAGTGGTGCATAACCTATGTCTCCATTCCGGCTTGTTGTTCCCGATTCTGCCACAATTCGGACTTATAGCCCTCTGTCGCTTCGAGTACGTACTCGTTCGTTTCTTTCGGCGGAGCGAGATGGCGGATGTTATCGAGGTTATCTCGGTCTGCGTTCCAGTTGTCTGGGTTTTGCCGGATATAGTCGCGAATCGCCGCCAATTCTCGCTCATTGCGGATGACGTGTTCGTAGTAGTTGCGCTGCCAGAACCTGGCCTGTCGTTCTGGGTCGTGGCTTCGAGTCCAGTCGAGATACACCTTGAATACCAAAGATTTGAACGCCCCTACCACATCACTCAGTTTTGGATGCAGATTCATGCTTTGCGGGTCTGGGATGACCCATTCGGCGGGGGCGGTCGCGCCTGGGGCGGCCGGATGGGGTGTGGCCGCGAGGGGGGCGGCCGCAAGGGGGGCGGCCGCAAGGGGGGCGGCCGCAAGGGCCGCCCCTACGGCCCCCGCCCCGGTGGGGGCGACCGCGTGGGAGCGGCCGGTAGGGGCAGGGCTTGCCCCTGCCCTGTTTGCCCCTGCCCCGGTTGTCCCTGTCCCTGGGGCGGCCGCGAGGGCCGCCCCTACGGCCCCCGCGAGGGCCGCCCCTACGGCCCCCGCCCCGGACGCCCCCATATCGGCGGGATGGATCCACAAAATGAAATGCAGGTGATTGGGCATGATGACGAACTCGTCCAACGCAATGGTGGGGAACCATTTCGGCAGAGCATTCCAGACATCCCGGATGATCCCGGACACAACTGGATCATCCAGGATGCATTCGCGCTCTTGCGTGCAAATGGTGACGAAATAGGCCCCAGGTGTTCCATAATCGTACTCTTGCAACCGAATCGATCGGCGACGGTGTTCTTGTGGGTCGATTTTCATCATTTGTGCATCTCCGGTAGGGGCGGGGCTTGCCCCCGCCCCGGTTGTCCCCGTCCCTGGGGCGGCTGCGTCGGTGGGCGGCCGGTAGGGGCGGGGCTTGCCCCCGCCCTGTTTGCCCCTGCCCCGGTTGCCCCCGTCCCTGGGGCGGCCGCAAGGGCCGCCCCTACGGCCCCTGCCCCGGTGGGGCGGCCGCGTGGGGGGCGGCCGGTAGGGGCGGGGCTTGCCCCCGCCCTGTTTGCCC
>DAOTYX010000196.1:0-18038 GCA_034434635.1 Anaerolineae bacterium
AGCGCCCCTGCGGCCTCTGCCATGACTGCCGCCTGGTGACCAGCGGCAACCACCCCGACCTGCACCGCGTCTCGCCGGAGACAGCCTCCGGCCGGTCGGGGGTGCAGCAGGTGCGAGAACTGGAACGGCTGCTCTCCCTCACCCCTACCATGGGCCGCTATCGCGTCGCCATCCTCTCCAATTTCGATCAGGCCACCCCCGCTGCCGCCAACGCGCTGCTGAAAACGCTGGAGGAGCCACCCGCTTACGTCCTCCTGCTCCTCCTGGCCCCCGATAGCGACACGCTGCTCCCAACCATCGTCTCCCGCTGTCAGATGGTGCCGCTACGCCCTCTGCCGGCCAGACAGGTGGAACAGGCCCTCATCGAGCGGTGGGAAGTGGAGCCACAACGGGCACGGTTGCTAGCCCACCTGTGCGGCGGACGGCTGGGTTGGGCCGTGCGCGCCGCGCGCGACCCGGCGCTGCTCCAACGACGGACAGAGCGACTCGAAGAGCTGACCCGCCTGCTGGGAGCCAATCGGGTCGAACGATTCCGCTACGCCGCCGAACTGGCCTCCAACCTGGATGCAGCCCAGGAGACACTGGAATGGTGGGGCGGATGGTGGCGGGATGTCATGATCCTGGCCGCAGGCGGGGCCGGCTCGCTCACCAACGTGGACCTGGAAGAGCGGGCGCGGCAGCAGGCACAGGCCCTGGGCGTGGCACGCGCCGCAGCGCTGGTCCAGGCCACCCGTCGCGCTGCCGACCTCCTGCGCCGCAACGCTAACCCGCAGTTGACCCTCGAGGTGCTGATCGGCTTCGACCTGCCGCTGATGCGCCAGACCCGACCAGCATCCCCTACAGCGGCGTCTTGAAGCCGCTGCCGGTCAGAACCACGACCACCACGCCCGCCAGGCGGTCGCGCAGGGAGGCGAGCGCCGCCACCGCCAGGGCCGAGGTCGGCTCGACGTAGAAGCCCTGTCGCGCCAGCCGCCGCTGCGCCGCCAGCGTCTCATCATCGGACATCGCGATCAGCCCTCCACCGCTCTCGCGTACGGCGGCCAGCACCTCCCGCCCGCGCAACGGCGCAGCGATACGCACCCCCTCGGCCACCGTCTCTCCCTCCGCCAGCGGCTGCGGTTGGGCCTCCCCCCGCTCCCAGGCCACGGCCAACGGCGCGCAGGGCGCTGCCTGGACGCCGAACAGATGCGGCAGCCGCTCGATCCACCCGGCCGCCCGCAGTTCGGCGAACCCCAGCGCCAGTCCCAACAGCAGCGTCCCGTGCCCCACCGGCAACACCACCGCGTCAGGAGCCTCGCGCACCCGGCCGGTCAGGAGGCGCACCTGCTCGACGATCTCGAACGCCGCCGTCTTCATCCCGTGATGGACCAGGGGGTGGTAGACGTGACTGGCGTAGGCTGTGGTCTCCCCCACCGCCGCCAACACCGCGCGGGCCGACTCGCTGCGCGGGCCAGGCACCGGTCGCACCTCGGCGCCGTAGGCGGCAATCTGTGCCTGCTTGACCGGCGAGGCGTGGGCGGGGACGTAAACCGTAGCGCGCAGGCCGGCGCGAGCAGCGTAAGCGGCCAGGCTGGCTCCAGCGTTGCCGGAGGAGTCCTCGACCACCCTCGTCACCCCGGCAGCCGCCAAAGCGCTCACCAGCACCGCCGTGCCGCGGTCCTTGAATGAACCGGTGGGATTGAGGAACTCGCACTTGAGGAGCACCGGCAACCCATCCCACTCTGCCGCCACCAGCGGCGTCGTCCCCTCGCCCAGCGTGATGGGAACAGTCCCCTCCTGCAGCGGCAGGGCGTGGCGATACCGCCACAGGCCAGGCTGATCCGGCTCCACTCGCGCCGGGTCGAAGGCTGGCGCACCGCTCACCTCCAGCGGCCCCTCACAGTCACAACGGAAGCGGCAGGGGTCGAAGGAATACTCCCTCCCACAACGCGTACAACGTAGCGTCATCCCATCGCTCATTGAGCATCCACCCGCTTTCTACGGCACCCCGGCCAGCCGCAGCGCAATGTAGGCTGGACGGAAGGAACCGTCGGGCCGCACCAGGCTGTAGGCGGAGTCGGGCCGCGTGTTCCCCCAGACCCAGGCCATGTTCAGGTTCCAGAGGAACATCGGCCCCACCCAGTCGGTCCCCCGTCCCATCTGGAAGGCGCGGACGATGTACTCGGCCTGCTGCTGCTCGGAGACGTCACGGGCGTACTCCCAGCCAGTCGTGTCCATCTCCCCCAACCCCTCCACCGACGGCCAGCCAAACTCCGTCACCCACAGCGGCAGGTCGCCCAGACCGTACTCCAGCAGCAGGGCGCGGTAGTCCTCCAGCGTATCACGGAAGAAGAAACTGGGGTGGCTGTTGTGGCTCGGCGCCACCTGTTCGGGGTCGCGCCAGGAGGCCTCCGGCGGGTTGGCGAAGCCGTAGGGATGGACGCCGATGCCGTCCACCCACTGCGCCACCCCTGCCTCGAGCATGCCGCGCAGGTAGACGCGGTCGTCTATGGCCGTGACGCCGTCGTTGATGCCGGTGACCGCTGGCGCGCCGCTGATGACCAGCGCCTCGGGGTCCCCGGCGCGCACCCCCTGCGAGCCTGCCGCCACCAGCGCCACGAAGCGGGCCGGGTCGAGCACGTCTCCCTGCCATTCCCGCTGCAGGTTCGACTCGTTCCACAGCTCATACGCATCCACCCGCCCCCGGTACCGCTCCGCCAGTTGCTGCATGAAGCGGCCAAACTCAGCGTAGTCGGCAGGTGGGCCGAAGCCGTTGGGATCGGGGCGCAGGTAACCCGGGGCATTGACCACGCCGATGAGCAGGCGGAAGTTGAACGCGTTGCACAGGTCCACGACGCGGTCGAGTTGTTCCCATTCGATGTTCCCCGGCCCGTGCTCCAAGACGTTCCAGTCTATCTGCTGCTTGACCCATTCCACACCGAGCCCCTG
Source organism: Anaerolineae bacterium (assembly GCA_034434635.1). Lineage (GTDB taxonomy): Bacteria > Chloroflexota > Anaerolineae > B4-G1 > DUEL01 > DAOTYX01. Next base: position 2,929 of record DAOTYX010000196.1, read on the forward strand.
CGCCCAACGCAGCACACGCGGGTCATCGTCGGTGAAGAGGTTCACCTGTACGCCCGTGCCCGGCTTGAAGACCGCCGGCGGGAGCGGTGTGGGAGTGCCCGCAGGAGGTGGCGGCTGAGGCGTGACGGTCGGCGTGGGCGTCACCCCGCTGGCAGCAACAGGCAGGTAGAGCCGGTACTGCTCAGGCGGAAGGGTAGGCGTGGGCACCCGGGTCAGGTCAGTTGGCGTGGGGGCCGCGCAAGACGACAGCGCTGCCAGGAGCAACAGCGCACCAAAGGCGCGAAGAGGCCGGCGCAGTGGCTCTTGATCCAAGGGTGACCTCACCCCACGCGCCGCCGCATGCTGCTGGCGGCGATGACAGCAACGGCAAGGCTCAGTCCTGCCAGCGCCAACACGTGGGGCCAGAAGGCACTCAACCCGGCCCCCTTCAGCATCACCGCGCGGATGGCGATCAGGTAGTGGTACATCGGCACGACCTGGGCAATCATCTGCAGCGCCTGCGGCAGGTTGCGCACCGGCACCATGTAGCCAGAGAAGGTGATGTCCACCATCGCCAGGATGAAGACGAACAGGATCGCCTGCTGCTGCGTGCGAGCCACAGATGAGAGAAGCACGCCCCAGCCGATCTCGGCGGCAATGAAGAGGAGCGTCACGGCGAAGAGCAGCACAAACGAGCCGCGCAAGGGGACGTGGAAGAAGCCCACGGCCACACCCAACATCAGGAGGAAGTTCAGCGCGCCAATGATCAGCGCCGGGATGGCCTTGCCCAGCAGGATCTCCCAGCGGCTCAGTGGAGCCACGATGAGCTGCTCCAGCGTGCCCAATTCCCGCTCCCGCGCCAATCCCAGGGAGGCCACCGCCAGGGTGATCTGGTAGGTAATGAAGCCCACCTGCGCCGGGATGGCGAAGTAGCGAAAGTTGTAGGTAGGATTGTAGCGAGTGGTCACCCGCAAGTCTATCGGCGACTGCAGGGCCAGGCCGCGTTCCCGGAGTCGCTCCTGGGCGTACTCGCCGAGCGCGGTGCTGGCGGCGCCCAACGCGACCGAACCGGCCACACTGTTCGAGCCGTCCACCACCATCTGCACCTGGGGGTTGCCGGCAGGGTTGGTCAGATCGCCGGCCAGGCCCCGTGGAAAGACCACCCCCACGGTGACCGTGCCACGATCCAGCAACCGCCGCAGATCTTCCTCGCTCTGCACGAAGTAGCGCACCTCCAACTCCCGCCGGTTGTCCAGTTCGGTGATCAGGGCGCGGCTGACGGCGGAATGGTCCAGGTCGAGCACCGCCACCTGCAGGCTGTTGATCCCCCGTCCGGTAGCCTGCGCCAGCAGGATCAACTGCAACAAGGGCAACATAAAGAGAAAAGTGGTCAACATCCGATCACGGGCGAACTGGAGGACCTCTTTGCGCACCAGGTTGAGCACACGATGGAGCATCGCCATTATCCTAACCGCTTGGAGAACAGAAGCAGACTGACCAGTAGACCACCCAGTCCCATGCCGCATAACACAGCCAGAGGGAGCAGCAGATCGGCCAACCCTAACCCCTTCAGGAAAACACCACGGCTGGCAGCGATAAGGTAACTGGTGGGCAAGACGTGCGCCACCGCCTGGGAGAAGCGGCTGGTGGGGTCCACCGGCGAGATCAGCCCGGCGACGAAGAACGAGGGCACGAAAAAGACCATCAGCACCAGGAACATCGCCGCCTGCTGGCTGCGGACGAAGGTGGCGATGAGCAGGCTGAAGCCCATGCTTGCCAGCAGGAACGCGGAGGTCAGCGCAAGGTAGGTGACCAGGTGCCCCCGGAAGGGGACGCGGAAGTAGAGGACCGCCATCAGCCAGACCAGCAACAGGCTGACCGCGCCGCTGGTCATGTAGGCCACCAGTTTGCCCAGCAGGTATTCCAGCCCGCGCACCGGCGTGACGATCAGCCCCTCGAAGGAGCCGGTCTCCTTCTCACGCGTGAGGGCAAGCGCCAGAGCCAGAGCCGGCATGCACAACACCACCGCTATCAACCCAGGCACCATGCTGATGAGCGACTTCAGCGTGGGGTTGTACCATGCCTCGGCGCGAAGGTCCAGGCCGCCCGACAGCGACGAGGAGTGCACGGCAGCAGCGAAGGCAGTGGTGCGCTGCTCCAGCGCGTAGGCCGTCTGCCGGCAGGTGACGGCGTCCACCCCATCCAGCAGCGCCTGCACCTGCACCTGCCGGCCCGCGCGGAGGTCCCGCTCGAACCCCTGCGGGATGACCAGGCCGCCATCCACCTGGCCCGCCAGCAGCAGCCGCTCCAGGTCGGCGTAGGAGGAGACCCTCACGTCGGCGCGGAAGTCACCGTCGGCGGTCAGCGTTGACACATACTGGCGCGACAGACGGCTCCCGTCCAGGTCCCATACCGCCAAGCTCACCTGCCCCAGGTCCATCACGAAGATGTAGGAGAGGGTGAGCAGCAGAAAGGCCGGGGAGACCGTCACCAGGAAGAAGGTGCGCAGGTCGCGCAGGATGTGACGGAACTCCTTGCGAGCGATAGCCAGGGTGCGGCGAAGGGACATACGCTAGGCCGCCTCCGCGGCGCGGTTCTCCTCCTCGGCCACGCGGATGCCCTCTTTCTCGTCCACGCGCGCCAGGAGCAGGATGCCGCCGATGAAGAAGATGATCAGCGCGATGATGCTGAGCCGGCTGGAGCCGGTCAACTGGCCCACCAGTCCGAAGAGGGCCGGGCCAGCGATGCCGGCGAACTTGCTGGAGACGTCGTAGAAGCCGAAGAACTCGGCGCTGCGCGCCTTGGGAGCCATCAGACCGAACAGGCTGCGGCTGAGCGCCTGCGTCCCACCCTGCACCATCCCCACCATGAACGCCAGCACCCAGAAGTGCCAGGCCTGGCTCATGAAATACCCGGCGATGGTGATGAGCGCATACCACCCCAGGCCGAGCATGATCGCCCGCTTGGTGCCGATGCGCCCGCTGAACTTGCCGAACAGCAGGGAGAAGGGGATGCCGACAAACTGGGTCAAGAGCAGCGCGCCGATCAGGTCAATCATGCCGATGCCGATCTCGGAGCCGTAGATGGTGGCCATCTTGATGATCGTGCCGATGCCGTCGTTGTAGAGCCAGAAGGCGATGAGGAAGAAGAACAACTGGCGGTACTTGCGGATCTCGCGGAAGGTCTGCCCCAGGCGACGAAAGCCCGCCGCGACCGGGTTGACCCCCACGCCGATGCCGGCGGTGTTGGCCGGCGGTTCCGGCACGTGACGCAAGAGCGGCAGGGTGAAGATCGCCCACCAGATGGCGACGGTGACGAAGGAGAGCCGCGGCCCCAGCGTGCTGCCCGCCCAGATGACCTGGATCATGGCGATGTTGACCGCCAGGAGGATGCCACCGCCCAGGTAGCCCAGGGCGTACCCCTTCGAGGAGACGTAGTCAATGTCCCTGGCACGGGCCACATGGGGCAGAAGTGAGTCGTAGAAGACGTAGGAGGCGCCCAGTCCCACCGATCCCAGCAGGAACAGCACCAGAGCCAGAAGCCAGTCGCCGGTGTCCACCAGCACCATCAGCGCGGTCGCCACGATGCCGATGACGGCGAAGATCGTCAGCAACCGCTTCTTGCCGCCGGTGTAATCAGCGATGCTGCCCAGGATGGGAGCCAGCACCGCCGCGATCAGCAGGGCGATGGCGTTGGTGTACCCCCAGTAGACCGTGGCGGTGTTGCCCGGCAGCCCCGCAGCGACGACCTGCTCGAAATAGACCGGCAGGACTGCCGCCTCGACGGTGGTAGAGAAAGCCGAACTGCCCCAGTCGTACAGGCACCAGGCGTTGACCGCCCGGCGGTAGAGGCGCTCCACGACGGACGTCTGGTCCACGTTTCTCCCTCCTGCGCGAGATGGATGCCGCCGATTGTACCACAGAAGGCCGCTGAGGGCTACAGGAGCATGGCCGCGAGGCGAAGCCGTAAATTTGTAGGACAACTGCTTGCAGTTGTCCTACAAAGTGGCCAGCCCGACAAAACTGGTATGAACAACCAGGTGACAGGCACCTTTCAGGTGCCTGTCACCTCAAAGCCTCGAAGGCGCAACCTTGACAGCCGCGCGGTGTTGTTTAGAATAGCGTCAATCGCCCGCCCCCAGGGCGGGCTTATCGAAAGGGGGCGTCGTGGACCTGTTCTCAAAGTGCGCAGCCTTCACGGAGGCAAAAGAGGTGCAGGCGATGGGCCTGTACCCCTACTTCATCCCCCTCACCAACAGCGAGGGGGACATCGCCTGGGTGGGCGACCACAAGGTCATCATGGCCGGTTCGAACAACTACCTGGGGTTGACCACTCACCCCAAAGTACGCCAGGCGGCGATGGACGCTCTGCAGCATTACGGCACCAGTTGTACCGGCTCCCGCTTCCTCAACGGCACGCTGGAACTCCACCTGGAACTGGAGCGCAGACTGGCCCAGTTCGTGGGCAAGGAGGCCGCGCTCGTCTTCTCCACCGGCTATCAGACCAACGTCGGCACGATCTCGGCGCTGGTGGGGCGGTCGGACTTCGTCATCACCGACAAAGAGGACCACGCCAGCATCCTCGACGGCTGTCGGCTCTCCTACGGCACCCTGCGCCGCTTCCCGCACAACGACGTCGAAGCGTTGGATCGGCTGCTGGCCAGCCTGCCCAAAGAGACAGGACGGCTGGTGGTGGTGGATGGCGTCTTCAGCATGGGCGGGGACATCGCCCCGCTGCCCGACCTGATCGCCGTCTGCCAGAAGCATGGGGCGCGGTTGATGGTGGACGATGCCCACTCCATCGGTGTGCTGGGCGACGGACGAGGCACGGCAGCCCACTTCGGCGTCACCGACCAGGTGGACCTGATCATGGGCACCTTCAGCAAGTCCTTCGCCAGCCTGGGCGGTTTCGTCGCCGGCGATGCTGAGGTGATGCACTACGTCCAGCACCACGCCCGCTCGCTCATCTTCAGCGCCAGCATCCCCCCCGCCAACACCGCCGCTGCCCTGGCCGCGCTGGAGGTGATGATCGAGGAGCCAGAGCGGGCCCGCCGCGTCATGGCCATCGGCGAACGCATGCGGCAGGGCTTCCGCGCTATGGGCTTCAATGTCGGCAACAGCCAGACCCCCATCGTCCCGGTGGTCATCGGCGAGGATCTGAAGACCTTCCAGGCATGGAAGATGCTCTTCGAGGCTGGCGTCTACACCAACCCGGTCATCTCCCCGGCGGTGCCCGAAGGCCAGGCCCTGCTGCGCACCTCCTACATCGCCACCCACACCGACGAGCAGTTGGACTTCGTGCTCGACGCGTTCGGCAAGATGGGACGTGCGTTAGGAATCATCGCTGCTTGACACAATTCCCCCTCCAGGGTATACTCCCCTGGCAAGCCCCCTGGTGGGCTCTGCCCCGAACTGAAGATGCCGCCCAGTCTACTTGCTGGGCGGCTTCGCTTCCCCGGCTGATGGTCTTGCAGAACGAGGGAGGTTCGCCGTGGCCTCATCCGTCCCACTGCTCAAATACGACCTGCGCCAGGCGGTCACTGAGAACCGCCTGGTCGGCCTGTGGCGGCTGATGACCGGCTTCCATCTCATCTACCTGGCGGCCACGCTGAGCCTGGGCCTGGCGGCGACCGCTCGCACCGCCACCTACCTGCTGCTGCGCACCTTCGTGGACCACGTCCTGGGTCAGGCCGGGCTGGCCGGCACGCTGCCCTACGCCCTGGGCTTCGTGGCCCTGGCAGCGGCGGAAGGGGGCTTCAGTTTCCTCAGCGGAAGGCTGGCTGCGCGCACCGCCGAGGGGGTGGCGTTGCGACTGCGCAACAGCATGTTCGACCATATCCAGCGCCTCTCCTTCGCCTATCACGACCGCACTCCCACCGGCGAACTGATCCAGCGTTCCACCTCCGACGTGGACGCCCTGCGCCGTTTCTTCGCCGATCAGGCCATCGGCGCAGGACGCGTGGTGTTGCTGTTCGTCATCAACCTGACCGCGCTGCTGAACCTCAACGCCCGCCTGGCGCTCATCTCCATCGTCGTCGTGCCGCTGATCCTCGTCGTCTCCTATTTCTTCTTCCGCCGGCTCTCGCGTATCTACGAGGCCTACCAGGAACAGGAAGCGGTGCTTTCGACCACCCTGCAGGAGAACCTGACCGGCATGCGGGTGGTCAAGGCCTTCGCCCGCCAGGAGCACGAACGGGACCGCTTCGAGCGCGTCAACTGGGAGAAGTTCCGCCGCGGCCGGCTCCTGACGGTGATGCACGCCTACTTCTGGCCGGCTACTGACATCCTCTGCGCCATGCAGATGCTGGCCGGTTACACGATTGGGGCGCTCATGGCGATGCGCCAGGAGATCAGCGTGGGCACCTACCTGGCCTACGCTGGACTGGTGGTCTGGCTGATCTGGCCCATGCGCAACCTGGGCCGGCTCATCGTGCAGATGTCCGTCGGCCTGGTCTCCTACCGTCGCGTGGCCGCCGTGCTCCAGGAGGAACAGGAACCGCTGGAGGAAGGCACGGTCGCCCCGCCCCCCAGCCTGCGCGGGGAAGTGGTCTTCGATAACGTCTGCTTCGAGTACGGCGAGGGTGGAGAGGTGCTGAAGGATATCTCCTTCCACTGCGCGCCGGGCCATGTGGTGGCGCTGTTGGGCTCCACCGGATCCGGCAAGACCACCCTGGTCAACCTGCTGCCGCGCTTCTACGACTACACCAGCGGTAGCCTGACCCTGGATGGGGTCGAACTGACCCGCTACCCGCGCCGCTTCCTGCGCCAGCAGATCGGCATCGTCGAACAGGAGCCGTTTCTCTTCTCGCGCTCCATCCGCGAGAACATCACCTACGGCGTGGGGCGAAGGGTCCCCGACGCCGAGATCGAGGCTGCCGCCCGCGCCGCCGCCATCCACGATGACATCATGGCCCTCCCCAACGGCTACGACACGATCATCGGGGAAAAGGGCGTCACCCTCTCCGGCGGGCAGAAGCAGCGCGTGGCCATTGCCCGCACGCTATTGAAGAACCCACGGCTGCTCATCCTCGACGACGCCACCTCGTCAGTGGATACGGAGACGGAAGAGGAGATCCGCACCGCGCTGGAGCGGCTGATGGAAGGACGTACCACCTTCATCATCGCCCACCGCGTGCAGAGCGTGATGCGCGCCGACCTGATCCTGGTGCTGGACAAAGGGGAAATCGTCCAGCGCGGCACGCACGAGACGCTGATCACCCAGCCGGGCATCTATCAGCAGGTCTACGCGCTGCAGACCCGCCTCGAGGCGGAAATGGAACTGGTGACCGATGGCCGTCCTTGACTTCGAGGAAGAGGAGTTCCAGACCCGTTTCAACGGGCGCACCCTGCTGCGCACCCTGGCCCAGACGCGCCCACACTGGCGTTGGGTGGTCGGCTTCCTGGTGGCCGTGGCCTTCGTCTCCCTGACCGACGCCACCTTCACCTACCTGGGCAAGCGCATCGTGGATGAGGGCATCCTGGCCAACAACCCCCACGCGCTGGCGCGGATCGTGGTCTTCTACGCGGCGCTGGTACTGACCCAGGCGGTGGGAGTGTTCGCCTTCATCTACTGGGCCGGCGTGCTGGGCGAGCGCATCGAGTACGACCTGCGCCAGCGGATGTTCAACCACCTGCAGACGCTGTCGCTGTCCTACTTCAGCCGCACCCCAGTGGGCTGGATCATGGCCCGCGTCACCTCCGACTCGGAGCGCATCGCGCAACTGGTGACCTGGGGCATGCTGGACGTCACCTGGGGGGCGCTGAACATCCTCACCTCGCTGGCCTTCATGCTCAGTATCAACTGGCGGCTGGCGCTGATCGTCCTGGCCGTCGTGCCCCTGTTGCTGGTCGTGGCCGCGCAGTTCCGCAAGCGCATCCTGGCGGAGTTCCGCCGCGCGCGGCGCATCAACTCCAAGATCGTCGGCGCGTACAACGAGAACATCACCGGCGTGCGGGTGGTCAAGGCGCTGTGCCGCGAGGAGGAGAACCTGCGGGAGTTCTCCCAACTCTCCAGCGAGATGTACCGCGCCTCCTACCGCGCCGCCTGGCTCTCGGCGCTGTTCCTGCCGGCAGTGCAGATCATCGGCGCGACGGCCGTGGGCTGCATCCTCGCTGCTACCGGCCTGCGCCTCGATTGGGGCGGGTTGACCATCGGCGGCCTCCAGGCCTTCGTCTCCTACGTGACCTTCATGCTCTGGCCGGTGCAGGACCTGGCCCGCGTCTACGCCGAGATGCAGCACGCCATCGCCTCTGCCGAGCGGGTCTTCTCCCTCATTGACGCCGTGCCAGAAGTACACGACCGCCCCGACGCCTTCGACCCCGGCACGATCCGCGGGGAGATCGAGTTCTACCACGTGGATTTCTACTACGAGCCGGACCAGCCCGTGCTGCGCGACTTCTGCCTCACCGTGCAGCCGGGGGAGAAGATCGCCCTGGTCGGTCCCACCGGCGGAGGGAAGACCACCATCGTCAACCTGCTCTGCCGCTTCTACGAGCCCCGCCGCGGCGTCATCCGCATCAACGGGGTGGACTACACACGCTTCACGCTGCACGCCATCCAGTCCCGCATCGGGGTGGTGCTGCAGACGCCGCACCTCTTCTCCGGCACCGTGCGGGAGAACATCCGCTACGGTCGCCTGGACGCGACGGATGAGGAGATCGAACAGGCCGCCCGGCTGGCCGGCGCCCACGACTTCATCGTCACCCTGGAGCACGGCTACGACGAGGAGGTCGGCGAGGGAGGCAATCGGCTCTCCGTGGGCCAGAAACAGCTCATCAGCCTGGCCCGCGCCGTCCTGGCCCAGCCGGAGGTGTTCGTGATGGACGAGGCGACCAGCGCGGTGGACACGCTGACCGAGGCGCTGATCCAGCGCGGCATGGAACGGTTGATGGAGGGACGTACCTCGTTCCTCATCGCCCACCGCCTCTCGACCATCCGCCGCGCCGACCGCATCCTGTTCATCGAGAACGGCCAGATCGTCGAGATGGGCACGCACGCCGAACTCTTGCGTCAGCGCGGACGCTACTATCGGCTGTACACGCAGCAGTTCCAGCAGGCGGCGTGGACCGCGGTGTGACGCGGTGCCACAGCACCCATTCTTGTGATACAATACGGCCTATGCATCTGCAGTCGCTGAGCCTGGAACACTTCCGCAACTACGTCCGCCTGGAGCAGGATTGGCCGACGGGGCCAGTGCTGCTGTGCGGCGCGAACGCCCAGGGCAAGACCAGCCTGCTGGAGGCGATCTACGTCCTGGCGACCGCCCATTCGCCGCTGACTCACGTGGACCAGCACCTCATCAACTGGAGCGCGCGCCAGCAGGGCCTTGACTACGCCCGCCTGCGCGCGGAGGTGGTCTCCCGCCGGGGATCGCGCGAGATCGGCATCGCGCTGGCGCAGACACAGACGCGCAACGGCGCGACCCGGCTGCAGAAGCGGGTGCTGCTCGACCGCAAGCCTGCCCCCCAACGCGCGCTGAGTGGGCAACTGAATGTGGTGCTCTTCCTGCCCCAGGACGTAGACCTGGTGGCCGGCCCGCCGGCCGGACGGCGACGCTACCTGGACGAAACGCTGGGTCAGGTGGACGCCGACTACGCCGCCGCCCTGGAGACCTACAACGAGACGCTGCACCAACGCAACATCCTCCTGCGTCACCTGCAGGAAGAGGGGGGCGACCCGACCCAACTGGATCCGCTCGACGAACGGCTGGCGCGCAGCGGGGTGGCCGTCTCGCAGGGCCGCCGTCGCCTGATCGCCAGACTCTCGCGCCACGCGGCCCGCTTCCACCACGAACTGAGCAACCACCAGGAGTGGCTGCAACTGGAGTACGAGCCCAACTTCGACCCCGCCCGCCCGCCGGCGGCAAAAGCCTATCAGCCCGACCTGCCGCTGGAAGAGCCTGCCGGCCCGCCCAACGGCATCAGCACAGAAGACCTGGTGACCGCCTTCCACGCCCGCCTGCGCCAGCGACGACGGGAGGAGATCGAGCGCGGGATGACCCTCACCGGCCCGCACCGCGACGAGATGCGCTTCATCGCCGACAAGGTGGACCTGGGCACCTTCGGCTCGCGGGGACAGCAACGCACGGCGGTGCTCGCGCTGAAGATGGCGCAACTGGAATGGATGAAGGAGCAGACCCGCGAAGCGCCGGTGCTCCTGCTCGACGAGGTGCTGGCGGAACTGGACCAGGGGCGCCGAAGGCTGTTGTTGGCCCAGGTGGAGCAGGTAGAACAGGCCTTCCTCACCGCCACCGACCCGGAGATGTTCGACGCCGGGTTCCGCGAACGGGCGACGCTGTTCCGCGTGGAGGGAGGAGTGGTTGGGATGACGCGAGGGCGTGGAGACGCAGCGGGGCCATGAGGGCACGCTTCATCGCGCCCCACCGCGGATGCGCGGCGTCAAGGGGATAGGGTGAGGGCGCGGGTGAAGCGGTCGCGGAAGGCCGGATGGACGGTCAACTCGATGTACTCGACGCGTCGTGCCAGTCGCACCGCCCGTTCCCGCTCGGCACGGGAGAGCAACGCCAGCCGCGCGCCGGTGCCGGCGATGTTCCCCACCTGCGCGAAGCGCGCCAGGTCTATCGCCGGCAGCATGCCGATGGCCACCGCCTGCTCCACGTCGATGTAAGTGCCGAAGGCCCCCGCCACCACCACCTGCTCGACCTCCGCCTCGCGCAACCCGGCCTCCTCCAGCAGCACCTGCCAACCCGCGGCGATGGCCGCCTTCGCCAGCTGCACCTCGTTCACATCCCGCCGGCTGACCGTGATCTCCCGCCCCAGCCCTGACGCCTCCGCCGGCACCAGGATGAACTCCGCACCCTGCTCGCCGCGCCGCACGCCCGGCGCTTCCACCATCCCGCCGCGCCCGTTGAGCACGCCAGCCCGTCGCAGTTCGGCCACGGCGTCGAGAATGCCGGAGCCGCAGATGCCCACCGGCGGCTGCCCCTCCACCGTCTCGTAGAAGACCCGCCCCTCGAGCAGCCGGACCCGCTCGATAGCCCCTGGCGCGGCGCGCATGCCGAACTGGATGTGCGCCCCCTCGAAGGCCGGGCCGGAGGCAGCGGAACAGGAGAGCAGCCGCCCGCCCGCCGCCAGGCAGATCTCGGTGTTGGTGCCGATGTCCAGCAGCAGGGTAGGCCGATCGGCCTCGTCCAGCCGCGCCGCCAGCAGCGCCGCCACGTGGTCAGCCCCCACGAACCCGGCGACATTGGGCAGCAGGTGAACCTTCGCCGCCGGAGCCAGTTCCAGCCCCACCTCCGCCGCCCGCACCTCAACCGGGTCGCTCTCCACCGGAACATAAGGGGCCAGGCCCAACGGCGCAGTAGGCAGGCCCAGGAAGAGATGGTGCATGGCCGTGTTGCCCACCACCACCGCCTCGACCACCTGCTCCCGCTCCACCCCGGCCTCCGCGCAGAGCCGGTCGGCCAGGGACTGGACCCCCTCCACGGCCGCCCGCTGCAACCGCTGCGTCCCGTCCGACTCCCGCAAGGCGACGGTGATGCGGGCCATCACGTCTTCGCCATAGGCCAGTTGGGGGTTCATCTCCCCGCCCGCTGCCAGGGTCTGGCCTGTCCCCAGGTCCACCAGATAGCCGGCCAGTTTGGTCGTCCCCAGGTCCACTGCCAGCCCCAGGAGCGGCGTGCCTGACGGCAGAAGGGCCACCACTTCGCTACCGCGCAGCGCCACACGCACCTGCCAGCCATCCGCACGCAGCCGGTCGGGCAGAGCACGCAGCAACGAAAGGGGCAGTTCTACATCCTGGCCCAATGACTCGCGCAGACGCAGTCCATCGGCGCGCAGGTCGGTCAGGCTGGCCGGGGCGAGCGACAGGTCGCGGGCCACCACTGGCGGGTCGAGCGCCACCGGCGTCTGGCGGCCCTCCACCTGGATGCGCTGGCTGACCGTCAGGGACTCCGGCGGCACGAGCACGCGCAGGTCGCCCAGGGCGCGCGCCTGACAGGCCAGACGCACCCCGCGGGCCAGCGCCGCCTCGCCAAGACGCTCCACCTCGACATCGGTAGGCGGAGAGAGCGCCGCACGGCTCTCCGGCGGCACCTCCACGCGACAGGCGGCGCACAGTCCCAGCCCACCACAGACGGCGCTGAGGCCCACCCCCAGGTGACGCGCGGCCTCGAGCAGCGTGCTGCCAGCAGGCACCATCCCACTACGGCCCAACGGCTGAAACGCGATCTTTACAGTGGACATGGCAGAGAGTGTTGTCCCTCCTCAGTTCTGACCACGGACGATGGACCACGGACCACCGACCACGGACCACGGACCACCGACCACCGACCACGGACCACCGACCACGGACCACGAACCACAGATTCGGCCTCAAGTGTGGTCTGTCGTCCGTCGTCCGTCGTCTATGGTCTGTCGTCCGTCGTCCGTCGTCCGTTTGTACACTCCCGCAGATATCTGTATAATCAGGGTCACCATGCTCCGCGAGCCGCTCACGCCCGACACGCCGTTCAGCCCGGAACGGATCGCGGCCCTCCTCTTCGACCTGGACGGGACGCTGCTGGATTCCGACGACCAGGCGGTGGAGGCGCTGGCCCGAAGACTGGCTTTGGTCTGCCCGCGTTCCTCCCGGCGACTGGCGCGCCGGCTGGTGATGGCCCTGGAGGGGCCTGGCAATGACCTCTTCACCCTGTTGGACGTGCTGGGCCTGGACCAACCACTCACCCGGCTGGCTCGCCGTCTGTCCCGCTGGCGCGGCCTGCGCACCGTGGGCAACTTCCGCCTGGTCGCCGGAGCAGACGAGGCCCTGCACCGCCTGGCCGGCCGCTATCGCCTGGCGGTGGTCACCACCCGCGGACGGCGAGAGGCGGAGGCCTTCCTGGAGCAGTTCGCCCTCCGGCCGCTGTTCGAGGCCGTGGTGACCCGCGAGACCACCCGGCGGGTCAAGCCGCATCCTGCCCCCATCCTCCACGCCACACAGGCATTGGGACTGCCGCCCGACCATTGCGTCATGGTGGGCGACACCGTCGTAGACGTGCGTTCGGCCCGTCGCGCCGGAGCGTGGGCGGTGGCGGTCCTCTGCGGCTTCGGCGAACGGGAGGAACTGGAACGGGCCGGCGCTCATTGGGTCCTGTCCTCCCCCGCTGACCTGCCGGCGCTGCTGCTCCGAGAGGACGTGCGAAACCTGGCCTTGAAGGCGTGAAGGCGCCAGGATTCTGCCAGACCATCCGCCCAGGCGCTCCCGCCGGGCCTGTGGCCCGCCAGCAGTCCTATCCTCCACCCAGGCGGTCGAACGCGGCCAGCAACTGACGTGCCGCCTGTTCCCAGGTGAAGCGCGCCGCCTGTCTCAGCCCGCGGGCTATCATCTCCTGCCGCAGCGGCTCATCCGTCAGCGCCCGGAGCAACCCCTCCGCCAGCCCATCCTCGTCCTCCGGCGCGACCAGCAGGGCCGCGTCCCCCGCCACCTCCGGCAGGCTGGAGGCGTTCGAGCAGACCACCGGCACACCACAGGCCAGCGCCTCCAGCACCGGCAGGCCGAATCCCTCGTAGAGCGAGGGGAAGACGAAGAGACTTGCCCCGCGGTAGAGCGCCGGCAGGTCCTCATCCTCGACGAAGCCCAGCACCCGCACCCGCCCCGCGTGACGGTCGGCCTCAGCCAGCACCTCCTCGTACAGCCAGCCGCGCCCTCCGGCGATCAACAGCCGCATCCCAGGCGGCAGGTCCGCGGGCCGCAGGCGGGCGAAGGCGCGGATGAGCCGGACATAGTTCTTGCGCGGCTGCAGGGTCCCCACGGTCAGGACATAGGGTTGCCCATCCCACCCATAGCGCGCTTGCAGTCGCTCCCTCTCCCCCGGCTCCGCCGTGGGGCAGAAACGCTGATCCACGCCGCTGTAGAGCACCTCCACCTTGTCCGCCGGCGCCCCCAGACGCTCGATCAGGTCAGCGCGGGTGGCCTGGGAATCGGCCAGCACCCGGTCGGCGCGGGCCACCGCGCGGGGCACGGCACGGCTGAGGTAGTCCACCAACTTCGGCACGAAATGGTCGGGGTAGCGAAGGAAAGAGAGGTCATGCACCGTGAGCAGCGTGCGCACCCCCGGCAGCGTGGGCGGGAGGACGAAGTCCGGCGAGTAGAACAGTTCGACCCGACCGGTGACCCATTCGACCGGCAGCGGCAGGCGGGCGCGATGCCACAGCCGGGCCATCCAGTCATCGCTCAGGGGCAGGGTACGCAGACGGACCGCTGCTGGCAGGACAGGGAGCGCGCCGTGAAGCCCGCCGGTAGCGGCGAAGAGGGTATAACGGTGGGGGGAGGGAAGGGCCAGTAGCGCGCCCACCAATTCACGGGTGTAGCGGCCAATGCCCGCCCGCTGCCGCACCGCCGCCGTGTAGTCAATCCCGATGCGCATCACTGCACGTCAGAGTAGGTCCACACCCGGTTGACGAAGAAGTTCCAGAAAAGGACGATGACCGTGGCAATGGCCTTGGCCAGGTTGTAGCCCAACCTGTAGGCCAGTTCGGCGCTGAGGGAGAGGGCCAGTCGCCCCCCCACCCCGCTCACCAGGCTGACGCACGGGTAGCGCAGCAGCACCAGGATGCCGGTGTTGATCCCCCAGCCGACCACGTTGACGACGAAGAACTGCAACAACTGCGTGCGCACTGGCTTGGAGCGAGAGTCGGGGTAGGTCCAATACCGGTTCCAGATGAAGTTGCTGAGCACCGCCGCGGTGAAGGAGCAGGTGTTGGCCGGGACGATGTGCAGGCCCAGTCGGGCATGCAGCACATACAGCGTGCCAAAGTCCACCATCGCGCCGATAGTGCCGACCACGGCGAACTTGAGAAAGCGAATGACCTCCTTGCGGCGAGCGGTGACGAGGCAGCGGATGGAAGCAACCATCGGCGTCATCAGTCCAGCGACCGCCGCAACGTCCAGAAGAGCCAGTTGCCGGCGGCGGTGCAGGCAGAGACCTCCCACCCGTCCTCGCCCAGGCGGGTCAACAAGGCGACGACCTGGGCGTAACTGCCCTGCTCCCTGAACTCACTGCCATCGGGCAGGTTGCAGCGCAGGGCGTCATGGTCCCAGATCCACTCCAGGGTAGCGTATTCCCATCGGGAAGACATAGGATGCCTCCTATCGGTATGTGAATAACGGACGACGGACGACGGACCGCGGAC
>DAOTYX010000197.1:0-4717 GCA_034434635.1 Anaerolineae bacterium
CTGGTGGACGGGCAGGGGAACTTCGGCTCGGTGGACGGGGACAGCCCGGCGGCGATGCGCTACACCGAGGCCCGCCTGGCCCCCATCGCCCTGGAACTGCTGGCCGATATCCAGAAAGAGACCGTGGACTTCGTCCCCAACTTCGACGACACGCTCCAGGAGCCGGCGGTGTTGCCAGCGGCCATCCCCAATCTGCTGGTGAACGGCGCGGCGGGGATCGCGGTGGGGATGGCCACCTCGATCCCTCCTCACAACCTGGGCGAGGTCTGCGACGGCCTGGTCTACCTGTTGGATAACTGGCAGCGGCAGGAGGATGTGGGGGTCGAAGACCTCATGCGCTTCATCCAGGGTCCCGACTTCCCCACCGGCGGCCTGGTCTACCGGGGGGCGGAGGGCGAGGACGCGCTCTCCTTTGCCTACGGCACCGGACGTGGCGGCATCACCGTGCGCGCTCGCGTCCATATTGAAGAAGTGGCCCGCGCCCGCCACCGGCTGATCGTTACGGAACTCCCCTACCAGGTCAACAAGAGCAGTCTGGTTGAGCGCATCGCCGAACTGGTACGCGAAGGCCGCCTGGAAGGAATCGCCGACCTGCGCGACGAATCCGACCGCCGCGGGTTGCGCCTGGTGATCGAGTTGAGCCGCACGGCGGAGCCGCAGGCGGTGCTGAGCGAGCTCTTCCGCCTGACACCACTGAGCACCACCTTCAGCATCATCCTGCTGGCGCTGGTCAACGGGGAGCCGCGCCTGCTGACGCTCAAGAAAGCCCTGCTCATCTACCTGGAACACCGCCAGGAGATCGTTACCCGGCGCAGCCGCTACGAACTGGAGCGGGCAAAGGAACGGGCGCACATCCTGGAAGGGCTGCTGGTGGCGCTGAGTAACCTGGACGAGGTCATCGCCATCATCCGCCGCTCGCGCACTACCGAGACCGCCCGCGCCAACCTGCGCCAGCGTTTCAAACTGACCGAGATTCAGGCCAACGCCATCCTGGATATGCCACTCAAACGGCTGGCGGCACTGGAACGGAAGAAGATCGAGGAGGAGTACAAGGAGAAGCAGCAGCAAATCCGCCACCTGACTGCCCTGCTCAAGAGTCCGGCCAAGATTCGCGGTGCGGTCCGGGAAGAGATCCTGGCCGTGAAACGCGCCTACGCCGATCCCCGCCGCACGCAGGTGGTGGGAGCCGAAGCCCGCGGGGTCACCGCAGAGGAACTCCTGCCCGACCTGCCGGTCTGGGTGGCCATCAGCCGCGAGGGGTTGGTGGCCCGCTGGCCAGATGGGGGAGAGCCCCCCCACCCTAAGTCCACGGACCGGCCGCTGCTGGCGATGGCGGGGGCTTCCACCCGCGACACGCTCTACGTGTTCACCGCCGACGGGCGGGCCGCCGCCTACCCGGTCCATCAACTGCCAGAGGGAGCAGCCTGGGAGGGGGCCGGCACACACCTGGCCGACCTGACACCGTTGACGCGCCGCCAGCAGGTGGTGGCGGCGCTGGCCCTCCCGCCGGGTCTTACCGAGGGGTTCCTGTTCCTGGCCACCCGCAACGGAGTGGTCAAGCGCGTGGCGCTGGGGGACCTGCCGGGAGTGAGCGCCGAACCCTGCACGCTGATCGGCCTGGTTCCGGGCGACGCGCTGATCGGTGCAACGCTGACCGGCGGCAGGGACGAGGTCATGCTGGTCACCCGCGCCGGGCAGGCGATCCGCTTCAAGGAGGAGGAGGTGCGACCGATGGGCCTGCCCGCCAGCGGCGTGATGGGGGTCAAACTCAGCGGCCCGGAGGATCGCGTGGTGGCCCTGGCGGTGGTTCGCTCCCGCTCCGATCTGCTGACAGTGGCGGAAGACGGGAAGGCCAAGCGCAGCCCGCTGAGTGAGTTTCCAACCCAGGGCCGCCACGGGCAGGGGGTGATCGCGGCCCGCTTCGCCGCACCGGGCACAGGATTGGCCGGCGCGGCGGTGGTGCAGGCAGGAGACCCCATCCTGCTGGTCACCGAAAAGGGAGGGGTGAAGGCGCTTCGCGCCCGCGCTGCGCCGCGCCTGGCCCGCACGACTCAGGGGGAGAAGATCATCAGCCTGCGCAAAGGGGATCGTGTGACAGCACTTGTGCGCTTCCTGCCGCGCGAGGCCGCCTCGCAAGGTTGATCGTCAGCCAAAGGAGGGAGAGCGAGAGATGCCCTACCGCGATACATCCATCACCTGCCAGAAGTGCGGCCGGTCTTTCATCTTCGCCGTCGAAGAGCAGCGGCGAATGGCTATGCAGGGGAAAGAAATCCAGTTCCCCGCGCTGTGCCCCACCTGCCGTCAGATGGAAAACCTGCCACCTGGCTTTCTTATGGGGACGGTGAAGTGGTACGACCCGGAGAAGAAGTACGGCTTCATCGTTCAGCAAGATGGTGGGGAGATCTTCTTCCACCACAGCGGGATCGCGCCGGGCGGTCCAGACCGTCCCCCCGACGGCGCTTCAGTTATCTACCGGGTGGAGTCCTCGGCCAGAGGCCCGCAGGCAGTGGATGTGGCACTGGCAGGTGCCGAGCCCACCACAGGAGGTCGCGTCCGTGTCGCCCCGCGTCCTGATCGCTGATGACGACCCGCGCGTCGCGGAACTGATCCGCGACGTGCTGGGAATGGCCGATTTCGAGGTGCTGGAGGCGCGCAGCGGCGAGGAGGCGCTCGAGATCCTGCGCCGGGAGAACAGCAACAGGCCCCCGATTGACCTGCTCCTCCTTGACATCATGATGCCAGGGATGAATGGCTATCAGGTGATCGCCCAGGCCAAGGAGGACCCTGTCCTGGCCAGCACATCCATCCTGGTCGCCACGGCGCTGACCTCCATCACCGACAAGACGCTGGGTCTGGGGATGGGGGCGGATGACTATCTGACCAAGCCGTTCGACCCGCGCGAATTGCTGGCCCGCGTGGCGGTCATCATGCGCATGCGCCGCACCGAGCAGGCCCTGCGGCAGCGCAACCAGGAACTCGCCGCGCTCAACGAGATCAGCCGCACCGTCACCTCCAGCCTGGACCTGGACGAGGTGCTGGTGGCGACCATGCGCGGCATCCGGGAGATCCTCCACGTCGAGGCCGGCTCGCTGGTGCTGGTGGATGAAGAGACGGGCGAACTGGTCTTCCGGAAGACCCTCAGTCCGCAGCAGGGCTGGATCACGGGGCGCAGTTTCCGTCCCGGGGAGGGCATTGTCGGCCACGTGGTGGCCAGCGGTCGCCCCTATCTGGTCAACGACGTCATCGGCGACCCACACTTCCTGCCGCGCGTGGACGGTGGCCTGGAGTTCATCACCCGCGCGGTGCTCTGCGTCCCTCTGATGGTGCGCGACCGGGTCAGCGGGGCGATCGCAGTGATCAACAAACAGGATGGCCCCTTCACCGAGGCAGACCTGGACCTGCTGCAGACGATGGCCGGTTCAGTGGCAGTGGCGGTGGAAAACGCCCAACTGTACAGTGAACTGGCCGAGTTCGCCCAGGAACTGGAGCGCTCCCAGGCACAACTGGTTCAGGCAGAAAAGATGGCTGCCATCGGTCGCCTGGCCGCCTCCATCGCCCACGAGATCAACAACCCGCTACAGGCCATTCACAACAACCTCCACCTGGCAGCCCTTGCACAGTTGCCAGAAGAGAAACGGAGGGAGTTCCTGGGCATGGCGCAGGCCGAGACAGAACGGCTCATCGAGATCGTCCAGCGGATGCTCGACTTCTACCGGCCCTCGCGGGGAGGAATGGCGCAGGTCAACGTGAACCAGGTGGTGGAAAACGTGCTGGCCATCGCCCACAAGCGACTGGAACACAGCCGGATCGCCGTCCACACCCGCCTGGCGCCCGACATCCCGCCGATCCTGGCCGTGCCCGACCAGCTGGCGCAGGTCTTTCTGAACATCCTCATCAACGCGGTGGACGCCACGCCCGAGGGAGGAGACATCCGCATCGGCACGCTGGTCACCGAGGACGGCGAGTGGGTGCTGGTAGCCTTCCGGGACTCCGGCCCCGGTATGACCGCCGAGCAGATCGCCCACATCTTTGAGCCCTTCTACACGACCAAGACGAACGGCACGGGGCTGGGGTTGGCGGTGAGTTACGGCATCATCGAGCGGCATGGCGGGACCATCGAAGTCTCCAGCCAGCCGGGCCAGGGGGCGACTTTCATCGTCCGCCTCCCTGTGTCGCCAGCGCGAGTCAAGACATAGCAAAGCAGAAGGGGTGTGATGTGAAAGCCAGATACCCTGTCTTTGTCACCCGGCGCATCCCCGAAGCCGGCCTGCGGCTGATACGGGAGACGTGCGACGTGCGCCTGTGGGAAGGGGAACTGCCGCCCCCCAGGGAGGTCATCCTGCACGAGGTGACGACCTGCGAGGGACTGCTCTCCCTGCTGACCGATCCGGTGGACACAGAGGTGATCGCTGCGGGCCAGCGGCTGCGAGTGATCAGCCAGTTCGCCGTAGGCGTGGACAACGTGGACCTGGCAGCGGCCACCGCCCGGGGCATCCCGGTCGGCCATACTCCCGGCGTGCTCACCGAAGCCACCGCAGACCTGACCTTCGCCCTGCTGATGGCTGCCGCCCGACGCATCCCCGAGGGGATCGAGGCCGTGCGCTCCGGGCGATGGCGCACCTGGGAACCGTTGGGCTTCCTGGGCGCTGAGGTCTGGGGAGCGACGCTGGGCATCGTCGGACTGGGGCGGATCGGGGCGGCGGTGGCGCGACGGGCG
>DAOTYX010000198.1:0-2656 GCA_034434635.1 Anaerolineae bacterium
GCAGCGTAGTTTTCCTGCGCATCCGGCAAGGAAGAGACGATGAGGGTGCTGCTCATCGTGGCGTTGTAACTGATCTGCTGGAGGCGCAACGCGGCGGCGGCCTGATCCACCGCATCCTGAGCGGCCTGGAGGGTTGCCTCATCGGGGGGGGGCTGTGGTCTGCTCCAGGTTGATCTGGGCCTGGCGGAGGCTGGCCTGGGCCTGGATCACGGCCCGCTCCAGGCTGGTCGTGTCGAGCCGGGCCAGCACATCCCCCTCGTGGACCTCATCCCCGACCGCCACCAGGAGCTCGGCCACCGTGCCCTCGGTCCCAAAGGTCAGGGTCATCTCCCGTTCAGGCAGGAGGGTACCGCTGCCCAGGGCAGAGAGGACGATATCCCCCTGGGTGACGGTTGCGGTCTCGAGAGTGGGTTCCTGTGAGGTCTGGGCGGCAGCCGCGCGCCGATATGCGACGTACCCGCCCGTGCCGGCCACGATCACCGCGACCGCAACGCCAATCCATATCCATTTTCGTTTCCTCATCTTACCTCCGTTTGTGATGATCTGCCCTAACGGGCGCTGGGCGACAAACCGCAGACGACAGACCACGGACCACGGCGATTCTCCTTACGCCACCGGCAACGTGAAATGAAAGGTACTCCCCTCCCCCTCCACGCTGGTCACCCAAATTCGCCCGCCATGGGCCTCGACCAGTTGCCGGGCAATGGCCAGGCCCAGGCCAGCGCCGCCAGTGGCGCGAGAGCGGGACTTGTCGGCGCGGTAGAAACGCTCGAAGATGTAAGGCAGATCGTCAGCAGCGATGCCGACGCCCGTGTCCTGCACCCAGACCTCCACCCCATCCTCGCTGGCACGCGCCGACAGGTGAATTTCCCCGCCGGTCGGGGTATGGACCAGGCCGTTTTCCAGCAGGTTGCGCAGCACCTGCCCAATCCGCAGACGGTCGGCGACAACCTCAGGCAGGTCCTCGGGCAGGGTGATATTCAGGGCGATGCCCCTGGCCTCTGCCTGCCGGCGCACCGCTTCGACTGCTGGCTCCACGACGGCCGCCAGGCTGATGGGCTGGAGATCCAGCCGGAGTTGTCCAGCCTCCGCCAGCGAGAGGTCCTGCAGGTCATCCACCAGGCGGTTGAGCAGAAGCGCTTCCTCGTAGAGCGAATCCAACGTGCGGGAATCGGGGATGACCACCCCATCCCGCAGCGCCTCGAGGTAGCCGCGGATATTGGTCAGCGGGGTGCGCAGTTCGTGGGCCACATCGCTCACCATTTGGCGGCGCAACTGCTCCAGGCGAGCCAGCCCATCGGCCATGCCGTTGAACGCCCTGGCCAGGTCCCCAATCTCATCCTTCGACGTGATGGTCACCCGCTGGCTCAGGTCGCCTGCGGCCATGCGCCGCGCCGCAGCGGTCAGCGCCTCCACCGGGGCCAGGATGCGGCGCGACAGGCCCAAGACGAGGAGCACAGCCCCCAACCCCGCGCCAACGGCGACCAGCAGCAGAGTGCGGTTGGCCGCCGCCAGGAACGGGCCGCCGGGCGGCTGGGTTGGCGGGTCGAAGTAAAGCAGACCCACTACGTTCTGGCGGTAGAGGACAGGGATCGAGGGCCTTTCCCCCTTGCCGACGAACTGCCCCACCCGTTCGTTGCTGGAGTCGGCGACGATCCAGCCCTGAGAATCGGTCAGGATGACCCGCTCTCCGGTGATCTGGCCGATCCGCTCGATCTCCGGCTGCACCGCCGTCCAACCCCCCTGCCGGACGTAGAGGTCCGCCAGGAAGCGCTCGAAGCGCGCGTCCCGCAGCATGCCCCGCTGGTCCTCGTACCTCTGGAAGGAGCGCGCGGTGACCTGGGCACCGACGAAGGCTAACGCCACGACGACGGCAACCATCACCAGGGCCACGGCCAATATCAGGCGGAGACGGAGACTATGGAGCATCCTCCACCTGATCCCTGCTCATCTTGTAGCCCACACCGTACACCGTCTGGATGTAGGTGGGTTTTTCGGGATCTGGCTCGATCTTCTTGCGCAGGTTCTTGATGTGGGCATCCACGTTGCGCTCGAATCCCTCGAAGTCGTACCCGAAGACCCGGTCGAGCAACTCCAGGCGGCTGAAAACCCGGCCGGGTTGTTCGGCCAGAGTGACCAACAGACGAAACTCGGTGGGCGTGAGAACGGCCGGGCGCCCGGCCACCCGCACCTCGTGGCCGTGGCGATCAATGAGCATGTCGCCGATACGAATCTCCGCTGCACCTTCGGGAGCCACCCCGTTGTTGCTGCGCCGCAACACCGCCCGGATACGCGCCATCAGTTCACGGGGGCTGAACGGCTTGGTAACGTAGTCATCGGCGCCGAGGTCCAACCCGGCGAGCCGATCCTCCTCCATCGTCTTGGCGGTGAGCATGATGAGCGGCACTCCCGATTCCGCGCGCAGGATACGACAGACATCCAGCCCATCCAGGTCCGGCAGCAGCAGGTCCAATACGATCAGATCTGGCCGCTTCTGCCGCGCCAATTCCAGGGCGGTGAGGCCATTATAGGCTGTGAGGACATGGTAGCCGTCCCGTTCCAGGTAGAGACGCACCAGTTCCACGATCTTGCGATCATCATCAACCACAAGGATTGTCTGTCTGGCCATCGTTCCGATCCTCACCCCGTCATAGCC
>DAOTYX010000199.1:0-1974 GCA_034434635.1 Anaerolineae bacterium
CAGTTTCTCCTCACGGCCGCGGACCATGGCGACCATGATCTCGAAAACCTCGGCCAGAGTGGCCACCTCGTCGCGGAGGCGGCCGGCGTGGAGGGCGGAGAGGTCCTGGTTGTAGTCCCCCTGGCCGATGCGGTCGGCAGCGCGGGTGAGGTGGATGATCGGCTGGGTGATGCCGCGCGCCACGGCGAAGACCAGGCCCGCCAGCAGGAGCAGCGTGACCACCAACACCGGCAGGATGGTGCGGCGGATGTTCTCCTGGAGTTGGATGACGTCGGCGGCGCACATGTCCACGCCCACCGCGCCGACTGACTCGCCGGCGGAGTTGGTGATCGGCGCGTAGCCGGAAAGCCACTCGCCCCACTGGTCGGGCAGGATCTCCGTCTCGACGCCCGCTTCCTGGATGCCGTTGAGCATGGTGGGGGAGAGGCCGTCAGCGACGCCGTAGGGCTCGCCCATCTCGGGGCGGCTGGCGGGCGGGATCTGGCAGCCGCTCAGCCGCTCCCGGCTCAGGGCCACGTCGCGAGCGCTGGGCTCCACGCCCGGCGGGAGCGCAGCGGAGACGACGAAGCGGACCTGCTCCTCCTCACCGGGGACCTGCAGGTAGGTGTAGATGCCGGCCGCCTTGGGGTTGGTGCGCTTGACCTCGCGCAGGGATTCGGCGATGGCGGTGTAGGTGGCGTCATCCATCTGGCCGCTCTCGTACAGGCGGACGAACTCGTCGCCGTCAATGGCTGAGGCGGCGGTCATCGCCGTTGCCAGCAGGTCGTGGCGCAGGTTCTGCATGGCCAGTTCGGTGGCGAAATTGTAGAACCACAGGAAGACCCCGCTGAAGGCGAGCAGGAACAGCAGGGTGAAGATCGCCAGGAGTTTGGTGCGTACGCTGATGAAGACGGTGCGCCTTGTATGCTCTTTCGTTTGGCTCATCGGTCACCTCCTGGGATGGAGTCTAGGGCGCGGCGGACATAAGGACTGGTGGGAGGCAGGCGGTAATAGTCCAGGAGCAGCGCCTCCACAACGTTGATCGTCTCTTCCCGGCTGAGGCTGGCGCGAGGGCGGGTGGGGTAGAAGGCCAGCAGCATCGGCCCCGTCTCCACTTCTGCCAGGTCCTCCGGTGTGACGAAGTCCAACCCCTGGATCATCGGCGGCTCGACGTAGTCCACGTCCAACAGGAAAGCGCCGTTCTTCAGGTGGAAGTCCAGCCGTCGCTGGCGTTCCTGCCGCTCCGCTTCGTCCTGTGCCGTGTCCACCGGTTCGACCTCGATAACGTACCCGGGCGGCTCCGGCCGGCTGAACTCGACGGCGTCCAGACATAACTGGGCCAGGGTCTGGCCCACCAGCCATCGCCCGATGCCGCGGTCGCGGTATGGCTCCAGCAGGCCGATGAACGCGCCATGCCCCACATTGCGGGTGTGGATGTAGTGGAAGAGGCGCAGGCCGACGGGTTGTCCGTCGAGTTCGATCACCCACAGGTGGTCCAGCGTGGCCGGGTGGGCTGGCGAGCGCTGCAGGGCGCAGACGGGCAGGTCCAGCGCGTACTGGGCGTATTCCGGGAAGATGGCTTTGAGCAGGTCCACTGCCGCTGGCAGATAGGGCGAGTCGAGGCCGACGACCTCGCGGATGATCGCGCCCATGGGCCCGACGTTTTCTCTCCTCACGTCCCTAGAACTCCAGCCCGTCGAGGACGCTCTTGCGGCGCGAGCGGGAGAGACGCCAGTTGAGCAGGCTCTTGTCATATCCGCGGCGGAGCAGGATGCCGCCGGCGACAGCCCCCAGCGCGGCCACCCCGGCCAGGCTCAGATAGACGACCGTCACCGCCTGCGGGCTCAGCCAGGCGGCGAAGGCCGAGATCAGGAGCAGCAGGCCCAGGATCGCGCAGCCGACGATGGTGGAGAGGGCGTAGAAGTAGCTGTCAATGAAGGCGCTTATCCGCCCGCGCCGCTCGTCGGGCACCAGGTTCTCGAGCGACTTGCGCGC
>DAOTYX010000200.1:0-2078 GCA_034434635.1 Anaerolineae bacterium
GGGCCAGCGCAGGCAGGAGTCTCAAAAGTGGCTGTCTGGCGGCCGATCTCCGACCCATCCCCGGCCAGCGCGATGATGGTGAAACTGCCATCCCCGTCACAGGCCAGAGCCGAAGAGGTCCAGGAAGAGGTGTCAGCCGACAGGGGATGGCTTTCGGTCGCGCCGACCGTGCCCGCCGCGAAGCTGAACTCGTACCGGTAGCCAGCCTCACCCACAGCATCGGTCCATGTGCAGTGCGCCTTCCCGTCGGCCTGGATCTGGCACTGCAGGTTAGTCGGACCGGCAGCGGCTGGCGCAGTCGGTCCCACGGTCGGCGCCGATGTCGGAGTGATCGGGGAAGGGATGACGATCTGGACATAGACGCTGGAGCCGAACACCTGTCCCGTATCCGACTTGAGCCGCCAGGTGCCCCTGTAGGTGCCTGGCGTGTTCGGCGCCACCAGGTTCACCGCGACGTCCGCTGTGCTTCCTGATGCTGTCGCCGGCACCGCCACTGAAGAGGGACCGCCCATCTGCTCCCCACTGGCGAAGATCAGGGTGAAGCCCGCGCCCCAATCACAGGTGCCGCTGTTACGCACGCGCCAGATCTTGGTGAAGGCGGTTCCCGGGGCCATGACCGTGTTATCCGGGATGGTCACATCGGCTACGAAGGAAGCGTTCAGCGTACAGCCGCCGGGGCCGCTCACATCCGGCGCCGGGGTTGGCGTGGGGCCGCCAGCAGCCCCCCCGGCGCCCACGTGGAGGGTGATCACGGCCGGCTGGGAGGCCGCGCCTTCCGTATCGTAAGCCACCACGGAAACCGTCACATCCCCTGCGACCATGGGCGTCCACGGTTGCGAGACAGCGAAAGTCGGGGGATTGCCGCTGGGTGGAGTGTCCGTGCGCACCAGCTGGCCGTTGACGGAGAGTTCCACCCGCGCCACGCCGTTGTCCGCCGCTGCCGTGGAGACGATCGGCACCTCCACGCCCACCTGTACCGTGGTGCCACTCGCCGGGCTGGTGATCACGACACTGGGTGCTGTTCCTCCTCCAGAAGGTCCACAGGCAAGAACCGCCGCTATCAAGAGCACCGCTGCCAGTGCCAACGCCTGTTGTCTTCTTAGACGCAGCATGTTGCACCTCCTCCCTTGCTACAGGCTCTCTACTCCGCCTGTCAGACGCCACCTGTCATTCTTCATCAACCCGATAGAGCCACTTGCGCCCGTTGCCACGAATGCAGTTATGTGACTCTCCAGGCTTATAGGGCTCACCACACAAGGGGCAACGCGGCCGACCCGCAGCCACCACCTCGGCGGCACGCTGCGCCAGGGCGAGCATCTGCGCCCGCGACCCCCATATCCGCACCTCTGGGGCCTCCTCCGGCACCTCCGCCTCACCCCTGGCCACCAGGAGCACGGCGTCCAGTTCCGCGTCATGCCCCAGGCCGAGGCTGGCGACACGGAAGAGCGGCTCGATCGGCTGGCGCAGGGTCAGGTCAGTCGGAAGCAGGGCATCTGCAGGGATGCCACCCAGTTGCTCCAGCAGCTGGTAGATACCCAGCGACAACGCCGCGGCCTGCTCCTTCTCGATCTTCAGGCTGACCAGCAGGTCCCCCTGCGCGGCCTGAAGATAGAAGACGCGCTCTCCCGGTGGCCCCTCCGCCCCTACAGTGATGAAGTCCACCCGGCCCAGACCTAAGAACTGCGGTGACATCCCTCTCCTTGGAGCCTATCCGCACAACCCAGCAGACATCCATGCGCGCTGGCGGGCGGCAACGGGCGCTCAGCCTTCAGTCCTCAGGAAACGACGATGGCACCGGTGTCGTTGATGCCCACCAGCCGTGGGTAGGGGTACGGCCCGCCGAAGAGCAGCGTCGTCACCGAGGCCGGCGACACCGCCAACCGGCGGTACAGGTCCAACGGCAGGCCAAGATAGTGTGCTACGGCCACACGGATGGGGTCGGCATGGGAAACAACCGCCACCGTCTTGCCGGAAAAGGCGCGGCGGATTTCCTCGAGCGCCCCCACCATGCGCACCTGCATCTCCCAGGCGCTTTCCCCGCCCGGGGGACGCGAGCCCGTGGGGTAGATCCACAACGC
>DAOTYX010000201.1:0-19567 GCA_034434635.1 Anaerolineae bacterium
CTGAATCACCGATAAGGGGTCTGCTTTCCCCATCCCGGTATCCCTGAATCACCGATAAGGGGTCTGCTTTCCCCATCCCGGTATCCCTGAATCAACAAATGATCGGTAACCCACCCACCAACTTACCAATCTACCAATCTACCAATCTACCAACACCCGGATAAGGAGGAAAAACGATGTACATCTTCAAAGCCGCGGTTGTCGGCGCAGGGACGATGGGCGGCGAGATCGCCCAGGTGATCAGCTTCTCCGGCCTGCCGGTGGTGATGAAGGACATTGACCAGGCAATGCTTGACCGGGGCATGGCCAAGGCCGCCGAAATCTACCAGCGGCGCGTGGAAAAGGGGAAGATGAGCGCCGGCGAGATGCAGTCCAAACTCGACCTGATCATGCCGACCCTGACCTATGACGGGTTCGAGGACGTGGATATCGTCATCGAGGCCGTGCCGGAGCGCATGGACATCAAGAAGGCGGTCTTCGCCGAACTGGACGCCGTCTGCCCGGAGCAGACTATCTTCGCCAGCAACACCTCGGCGCTCTCCATCTCCGAGATGGGCGCGGCCACCAAGCGTCCGCACAAGGTCATCGGCATGCACTTCTTCAACCCCGCCAGCGTGATGAAACTGGTAGAGGTCATCCCTGGCCTGGACACGAGCCAGGAGACAGTGGATGATGTGGTGATGTTCACCGAGGGGTTGCGCAAGATGCCGGTGGTGGTGCAGGAGTGCCCCGGTTTCCTGGTCAACCGGCTGCTGATGCCCTACCTCAACGAGGCCACCAAGGCCCTGGAAGAGGGGGCCGCCTCGGCGCAGGAGATCGACCAGGCCATCCGCGAGTGGGGCATGCCGATGGGGCCGTTCACGCTGATGGACATGCTCGGCATTGACGTCTGCGGCCACGTCGGCGAGTACCTCTACTCCGAGTACGGCGATCGCATGACCCCTGCCCCGCTCTTCCTCAAGTTGATCGAGGCCAAGCGGTTGGGCGAGAAGACCGGCGCGGGCTTCTACGATCATCCGGGCGGCTTCGAGTCGCCGGTGGTCAAGGGGATGATCGAGGAACTGCAAAAGTCCGGCGCAGTCCCCACCGGCACCCGCTTCAGTGTTGACCGGCTGATGCTGCCGCTGATCAACGAGGCCGCCCTGTGCGTCCAGGAGAACATCGCCAGCGTCAGCGACATTGACATGTCCATGATCGCCGGCACAGGGATGACCTACGGCGGGGAGCGCATCGGCCCGCTGGCCATCGCCGACAAGATCGGCCTGGATGTGGTGGTGGAGAAACTCGAGGCCCTGGAGAAGGAACTCGGCCCGCGCTTCCATCCCTCCCGCCCGTTGAAGCTGCGCGTCCGCGCTGGTCACCTGGGTGTGAAGACGGGGAAGGGGTTCCATGAGTATGCATGAGGTTGGGAACTGGTAGATTGGGAACTGGTAGATTGGGAATTGGTAGATTGGGAATTGGTAGATTGGGAATTGGTAGGTTGGGAAATTGGTAATGGGAGAGAGGAGGAAAGGGGTGGCAGGAGAGGGGCAGCGAGGGTTCGAGGATCTGGAATGCTATCGGCTTGCATTACAGGTTCTGCGAGAAGCGTATGCCGTCGCCCGACGCCTGCCATCGGAGGAGCGGTACAACCTGGCCGATCAGATTCGCAGGGCAGCAACCAGCGTCGCTCTCAACATCGCCGAAGGGTACGGGCGCTATCACTACCTGGATAGCCTGCGCTTCTACTACAACGCCAGAGGTTCCCTCAACGAAACCCTGAGCGGTTTCATCCTCTGCGACGAGATGGGCTATACCACTGGCGAACTGTCCCGTCAGCGTGAGCTCTGCCACTGCGCCCTGCGCTCCTTGAACGGTTACATCCGTTACATCCGCGAAAGACAACAGGGACACCAGGAATACGGCAAATCCCTCCACGAAGACACCCTCACCTGCCTGCCCGTTCCCGAACCCTGCGGAGAAGACTAACCTCTCCCCCTCCCAATCTACCAATCTACCAATGTACCAATCTACCACTCTCCCCCCCCACCCAAAAGGAGAAAAAACCATGAGCAACTGGCAATACATCCGCATAGAGATCGAGGAGAACATCGCCACGCTGACCATTGACCATCCCCCGGTCAACTCCTTCAACCAACAGGTGGTGAAGGAGATGGACGAGGCGGTGGACGAACTGCTGGCGAACGACGCAGTGAAGGCCGTCGTCATCACCGGCGCAGGCACCAACGCCTTCGTCGCCGGGGCGGACATCCCGGAGATCAAGGCGCTGCTGGACAATCCGGCCGAGGGCTACGCCGCCTCCCGCGCGTTCATCGAGCGCGGCCAGAAGCTGTTCCTGAAGATCGAGCAGGCCACCAAGCCGTTCATCGCGGCGATCAACGGCTTCTGCCTGGGTGGCGGGCTGGAACTCTCCATGGCCTGCCACATGCGCGTCTGCTCCGACCGGGCGCGCATGGGTCAGCCGGAGATCAACCTGGGCATCATCCCCGGCTGGGGCGGCACGCAGCGGCTCGCGCGCATCGTCGGGCGCGGCAAGGCCATCGAACTGATCCTCACCGCCGATATGATCACCGCGCAGGAGGCCTACCGCCTCAACCTGGTCAACAAGGTCGTCCCTGCCGGCGCCGTGCTCAAAGAGGCGCGGGACCTGGCGCGCAAGATCGTCAGCAAGTCCAGGTTCCCCATCGCCGCCGCACTGCGCGCCATCAACGACGGCCTGGCCCTGCCCATCGCCGAGGGCCTCAAGGTCGAAGCGGAGCAGTTCGTCAGCCTGGCCAACACTGAGGACATCCGCGAGGGCGTCAGCGCCTTCCTCGAAAAGCGGCAACCGCAGTTCAAGGACCGGTAGCAGGTTGGGGGTTTCAGGTTTCAGGGTTACAGGTTTCAGGTTTCAACCTGAAACCTGTAACCTGTAACTGCTTCTCCTGCGACCTGCACGCGGAGGTGAAAACATGGATTTTGCCCTGAGCGAAGAGCAACGGATGTTCCGCGACATGTTCCGCAACTTTGCCGCCAAAGACGTCGCACCTCACGCGGAGGAGATAGACCACAGTGAGCGGCTCTCTGCCGAGATCCTGAAAAAGGCGACCAACCAGGGCTTCTTCGGGGCGACCCTGCCGGAAGAGTACTTCGGCGCGGCGCTCGACACCCTCAGTTATGCGCTGCTGCTGGAATCCCTGGCCGGCGCCTGCGCTTCCCTCGCCTTCACCGTCGCCGCCCACGTCAGCCTGGCCGCGATGAGCCTCTTCCACCACGGCACCGCCGCGCAAAAAGAGGAGTGGCTGCCCCCGCTGGCCAGCGGCGAGGCGCTCGGCGCTTTCGCCCTCACCGAGCCGGATGCGGGCAGCGACATCTCGGCGCTGCAGACCCGCGCCGTCGCCGACGGCGACGAGGTGGTGCTCGACGGCGTCAAGACCTGGGTCACCAACGGCGAGAGCGCTGGCCTCTTCGTCGTCTTCACCCGCGAGGACGCCTTCCTGGTCCCCCGCGACACGCCAGGGTTGACCGTGGGCTACCGCGAGCCCACGCTGGGGCTGCGCGCGGCAACCTTCAACACCATCTACCTGGAAGGCTGCCGTATCCCGTCCACCCACCGTCTCGGCGCCCCAGGAGAGGGACTGCAGATCGCACGACGCGCGCTCGACCGCATGGCACTGGCCGTGGCCGCCATCGGCCTGGGCCTGGCGACCTCGGCCATCGAGGTCGCCGCGCAGTTCGCCACCGAACGGGTGCAGTTCGGCGTGCCCATCGCCAAGAAGCAGGCCATCCAGAACTACGTCGCCGACGCACACATCGAGACAGAAGCCCTGCGCTATCTGGTCTACCACGCCGCCTGGCTGCTGGAGCAGGAAGGGGAACTGGGAACGGAAGCCGCGGTCGTCAAGACCTTCGGCGCCCGCGTCGCCCGCAGCGTCACCAACCGCATGCTTCAGGTGATGGGCGGCTACGGGTACATGGAAGATTACCCGATGGCCCGCAAGTACCGCGATGCGCGCATGCTCAGCCTCTCCGACGTGCCGACGGAACTGCAGGTCTTCCGGGTCGCCCAGCGCATCTTCGCCGACCGCGACATCGCGATCGCGCCGTAAGGAGGCGAAAATGGACTTCACGTTTGCTCCCGAACACGTAGCCTTGCGCCGGATGATCCGTGAGTTCGCCGAGAACGAGGTGGCGCCGATCGCCGCGGAGTGCGACCGCAAGCACCAGGTGCCACGCGAGGTCATCCGCAAACTCGGCGAAGCAGGCCTGCTGGGGGTCTGCTTCCCTCAGGAGTACGGCGGGATGGGGGCTGGCGAGGCTGGCTACTGCATCCTGATGGAGGAACTGGGCCGCGTCTGCACCTCGACAGCGACCAACGTCGGCGCGCACATCGGCATCGGCGCGATGGCCATCCACCTGGACGGCAACCCCGAGCAGAAGCGCAAGTACCTGACGCCGCTGGCCCGCGGCGAGAAGATCGCCGCCTTCGGCCTGACCGAACCCAACGCTGGCTCAGACGCCGCCAACATCCGCACCCGCGCGGTCCGCGAGGGGGACTCCTGGATCCTCGACGGCGGAAAAGTGTTCATCACCAACGGCGGCTACGCCGACATCTGCACGGTGATGGCCGTGACCGACCCGGCGCTGGGCGCCCGCGGCGGCGTGACCGCCTTCATCGTCGAGACTCACTGGCCAGGTTTCAAGGTGGCCCGCGAAGAGGACAAGATGGGCATCCGCGGCACCAGCACGGCCGAACTCACCTTCGAAGAACTGCGCGTGCCCCACGAGAATGTGCTGGGCAAGGTCGGTGAGGGGTTCATCACCTTCATGAAATCGCTGGACATGGGCCGGCTGACGTTGGGCGCCGCCGGTCTGGGCGGCGCACAGGCCGCCCTGGAGGTGATGGTGCACTGGGCCAAGACCCGCAAGCAGTTCGGCGTCGAACTGGCCCACAAGCAATCCATCCAGTGGATGATCGCCAACCTGGCCACGGAAATCGAGGCGCTGCGCAGCCTGGTCTATCGCGTGGCCTGGCTGGTGGACACGCACCAGCCGTTCGGTCAGCTGGCGGCGATGTGTAAACTGTACGGCTCAGAGGTGGCCTCACGGGCCATTGACATGGCCGTCCAGGTCCACGGCGCGCTCGGCCTCTCGCGGGACTACCCGCTGGAACGCTACTTCCGCGACGCCCGCATCGCCGAGATCTTCGAAGGAACCAACGAGATTCAGCGCATCGTCATCGCTACCGACATCTTCCGCGAGCATGGCGTGCGCATCCGGCCCTAGGAGGAATAGCATGCGAATCCTCGTTGTGATCGGTAGAGTGCTCAACCCCAGAGGGATCACCGTCAACCGGCGGGCCGGCCGCGTGTTCGTCAACCGCGAGGAGTACGTGATGCAGCCAGCCGACCGCTGCGCGCTCGAGATGGCGCTGCGCATCAAAGACGCCCACGGCGCCGAGGTGATCGCCCTCCCTCGCGGCCCACTGCCCGACGACGATGTGCTGCGCCAGGCCATCGCCACCGGCGCCGACCGCGCCATCTACCTGGTTGGCGACGGTTTCGCTGCGGACGATGGGGCGATGGCCGGCCTGCTGGCCGCAGCAGCCACCCGACTCGGCGGCGCTGACCTGATCCTCACCGGCGCGACAACGCTGGACAGCGGCCAGGGACAACTGGGCCCCCGGCTGGCAGAAGCGCTGGGCTGGCCGCAGGTGGTGGACGCCTGGGACATCAGGCCACAGGACGGTGCCGTCCAGGTCGTCTGCCGTGCGGACGATGGCTTCGTGGTGATGGAGGCTCCCCTGCCGGCAGTCGTCACCATCGCGCCAGGCGCGCTCAAGCCCCGCTATCCCGGCGGCGCGCGCCTCATCAACATCTACAAGGGCGTGGGCGACGTCGCCGCCGCCCTGGAACGGTGGGAGGTCGGCGACCTGGCCGCAGGGCTGAGCCTGACCCCGCTGCTGGAACAGCGCGGACAGGAGTTCCCGCCGGAACGGGAGCGCGGCACGCGCTTCAGCGGCACGCCGCAGGAACTGGCCGACGCGCTGCGCAACAGGCTGCCGAGGTAAGGAGGACTGAGATGGATGCTTCGTTCCTTGACCTCTTGATGGCCCAACAGGAGGAGGTCTCCGAGGCGGAAGGCGGCGGGGGCGGTATCTGGGTCGTGGCCGACGTGGTCAACGGCCAGGTCGCCCCGGTGACGCTGGAGGCGCTCGGACTGGCCCGTACCCTGGCCGGCTCCCTCGGCGCTTACGTCTACGGTGTGCTGCTGGGGTCGGGCGTGAGCGACCTGGCCGCCGTGCTCTATCAGGCTGGCGCTGACGGGGTGCGCGTGGCCGACCATCCCGCGCTGGACGGCCAGGCCATGGAGCCTTACCTCAGCGTGCTGAGCAGCCTGTTCGAGGCCGAGCAGCCCGAAGTGGTGCTGTTCGGGGCCACCGCGCTGGGAGAAGCGCTGGCCCCGCGGCTGGCGCAACGCATGGGCGGCGGGCTGATCGAACACGCCGTCAGTGCGACCCTGGACGAATCCACCCGCACCGTGCAGGCGGGCGTGCCGATCTACGGCGGCGAGTTCTTCGAGGTCCTGGCCTGCCCGCAGGCCCGCCCGCAGTTTCTCACCATCGAGCCGGGCGCTTTCCCCGCACCTTTCCTTGACCCCTACCGCAAGGGGGAGCCGAAGGCGATCGAGGTCGAACCGGCGGCGCCGATGACCCGTCTCCTGGGCCCGGCGGAGGGCTTCACGCCGCCTCCGGTCCCGCTGGCGCAGGCCCCCGTGGTCGTCGCCGCCGGGCGGCAGGCGGGGGACTTCTCGCTGGTGCAGCGGCTGGCGGCAGCACTGGGCGGACGGGTCGCTGGCGACCGTGGCGCGCGCGACGCCGGTTGGGTGACCGCGGAGCAGGTGGTGGACATCCGCGGCGTCACCATCGCCCCGGCGCTCTACGTCGCTGTGGGCATCCGCGGTGACACCTTCCACAACACCGCTGTCGCCGACGCGAAGTTCATCGTCGCCATCCACCCCGACCCCACCGCCCCCATCTTCCAGATCGCCGATCTGTGCGTCGAGGCTGACCCCAAGGAAGTGTTGCCAGCCCTGCTGGAAGCGCTGGGATGATGCGGTGATACCGTGACGCGGAGGCGCGGAGACACGGAGCCCCCTCTCCATCTCTCCCCGTCTCCGCGTCTCCGTGTCTCCGCGTCTTCCCCTCTCCTCGTCAACGTCGCGCTCCTGATCTTGCTGCTCCTCGTCCGCCCGCTGATCCCCTGGCATGTTGCGGACGTTGAGGAAGGTGCCCTGCACCCCCGTCTCCTCCCCACCCTCCCCTGCCCTCCTGCACTTTCTCCTCCTTCACATCCCCCCGATGGGCAGGTCACCGCTGCCGCTCTGGCCGACGTCACCGGTGACGGCCGGCCGGAGTGGCTGCTGGTCGTCTGGCGACCGTGGCGCGACTGGCCCATCCAGCGCTGGCGCGACACCCCCAGCCCCATCGCGGCCTTCCACGATGACGCCGGCCACAGTTGTCATCTCATCCTGCTCGACGCGGAGAGCGGGCGAGAAGTGTGGGCTGGCTCGGCTTTGCCCGCACCGCTGGCAGCGCTGGGTGTGGGAGACGTGGACGGGGACAGGCGAAACGAATTGGTCACGCTGGAGGGGGAGTACACTGCCGGGCGCAGCCGCGCCACACAGGTGGACCTGTGGCACTGGAACGGCTTCGGCTTCACCCTTGACTGGCGCTCTCCCCCCGGCCTTTTCCACCGCCTTTGCTTGACGGACGTGGATGGGGATGATATACTGGAAATCGTGGTCCGTTGAGCAACCCCCGCCCGAGCAGTCGCCGGGCGCGCCAAGAGGAGGTGCCTGATGAAGGCCAAACCCCTGTTCGCCCTTGCAGCGATTCTCCTCGTTGTGCTGGCCTGCGGCATGCCCACCCCTCCGCCCGTCACCGCCCCACCGGTCACGGTGCCGCTGCCCACGGTGGTGGTCACCCCGATCTCTCCGCCTCCCGAAGCGCGTGGGCCGGGTTTCGCTGCGTACAACCCCATCCCTGTGACCCTGCCCCAGGTCTATCAGGGGTACACCCTGCCGGTGAACCTGGAAGAAGTGCGCAACGCAGGCAATTTCCCCTTCACCGCCAATCAGGCGGCCCTGCTGACCCAGAACGGCTTCGTCGTTGTCCCCGCCGAGTGGCTGGAGTTCTTCCAGGTCTATGAACAAAACCGCTACAACGATACCCCCAGTTTCGTCACCACCGACGCAGTGTACCATCTCTACCACCTGCTGTTCGACAAGATGCTACGTGACCTGGAGCGGGAGCGCTTCGCGCCCGACATCGCTGCACTGACCCGCGCCTGTGTGGAAGAGGCCCAGGCACTCTACGGCCAACTGCGGGATACGTCCATGGAGCCCATCGCCCGGCGTGTCTGGGCTTACTTCGCCGTGGCCGACAACCTGATCAACCCCGACGCCACGGTTCCCGCCGAGGTCGCCGACCTGGTAGAAGGAGAACTGGCGCTGATCGAGGCCCATGACGGCCTCTTCGCCAGTCCCATCTTCAGCACCAACTGCCCTCAAGGCTGCAACCCGTGCGACACCAACCCTCCGGAGCCATGCCGGGGTCAGCCCTGTATGTGCGAGGACTACTCGCAGTACGCGCCACGCGGCCACTACACCCGCAGCGAACAACTCCAGCGCTACTTCCGGACGATGATGTGGTACGGACGCATCAACATGCGCCTGCAATACCCCGACGAGACGCGCATGGCCCTGCTGATCACCTACATCCTGCGCAACGCCACGGTCAATGGCACGCCGGCCGCTGACGTCTGGGCACGGGTCTATGAACCCACCGTCTTCATCGTCGGCAAGGCGGACGATCTGGGGTTCCACGAGTACGGCGCGCTGTGGGACGGGGTCTTCGGCCCTTCCGCCGGCCCGGAAAGCATCGCTGACGACGGGCTGCTGCAGACCTTCATCGAGTCGGCCCGCCTCCTCCCGCCGCCGCAGATCAACTCGATGTGGGTCTACATCTGGGAGGATGAGGATCAGGTCACCCAGGGGTTTCGCTTCATGGGCCAGCGCTTCACCCTCGACGCCTACATCTTCGAACAACTGGTCTGGCGCGAGGTGGGCACGCCAGGCAATGAGCGATGGCTGCCCAGCGGCCTGGACGTGATGGCGGCGATGGGCTCCGACGAGGCATACGCCATCCTGGACGATATGGGAGAGACGGCGTACGCCAACTACCCGGAGCACATGGCCCAACTGCGGGAGCAGATCGGCGCGCTGCAGATGGACTCATGGACCCAGAACCTGTACTGGAACTGGCTCTACGCCCTCCAGCCGCTTCTGGAGCCGCACGGCGAGCAGTATCCGGCCTTCATGCGCACCCAGGCCTGGACCCGTCGGGACCTGCACACGGCGCTGGGGTCATGGACCGAACTGAAGCACGACACAATCCTCTACGCCAAGCAGGTGATGGCAGAGATGGGCGGGGCAGCGCCGCCAGAACCGTCGCAGGGCTGGGTGGAACCGGATCCCGAAGCCTACGCCCGGCTGCTGGCGTTGACACGCATGACTTACGCAGGTCTGGAGAGCCGGGGACTGCTCAACGACAACACCGCCGCCAACCTCTCCAGTCTGGATGATTTGCTGTCCTTCCTGCTGGATGTCTCGCAGCGGGAACTGAACGGCCAGCCACTGACCTCGGAGGACTACGAGCGCATCCACTACATCGGCGGGACGCTGGAAGCGATGACGCTGGCCGCCGCCGACCCGGAGGAGGGCGAGGGCCGGCCGTACTTCGACGAGGAGGACCAGGCCGCGCTGGTGGCCGATGTAGCCACGGACCCCAACGGCCGGGTGCTGGAGGAGGCCATCGGCCGCATCTTCGAAATCTACGTCGTCATCCCGGATGCAGCGGGGAACCTGCAGATCGCCCGCGGCGGGGTGTTCTCGTACTACGAGTTCCCCTGGCCAATGAGCGACCGGCTGACCGATGAGGCGTGGCGCGGGATGCTCGCCACCGGACGAGCCCCGGAACAGCCCGTGTGGACGGCCAGTTTTGTAGCCCGGTAGCGGGGGATACGGAGATACGGGGAAATGGAGACGGGGTGACGCACCTCCGCGTCACCCCGTCTCGATGTCTCCCCTTCCCCGCACCTACTTGGCGTACTCTTCCGCGCGCGTCTCGCGGATGACGGTCACCTTGATCTGGCCGGGGTATTCCATCCCCTCCTCGATCTTGCGGGCTATGTCCCGTGAGAGCTGGATCGCTCCCAGGTCGTCTACCGCTTCCGGCTTGACGATGATGCGGATCTCCCGTCCGGCCTGGATGGCGTAGGTCTCCGCCACGCCCGGGAAGGAGGAGGCCAGTTCCTCCAGGGAGCGAATACGCTTGATGTAGTGCTCGAGGCTCTCCCGCCGGGCGCCCGGGCGCGCGCCGGAGATGGCATCCGCCGCCTCTACGACGATCGCCTCCAGCGACTGTTGCTCTACCTCATGGTGATGCGCCTCGATGCAGTGCACCACCTCCTCCGGCACGCCATACCGGCGACAGAGTTCGGCGCCGATAGCCGCGTGCGTCCCCTCCACCTCGAAGTCTACCGCCTTGCCGATGTCGTGCAGCAGGCCAGCCATACGGCAGACCTCGACGTTCGTCCCCAACTCGGCGGCCAGGAGCGCCGCCAGTTTGGCCGTCTCGATGGCGTGGGCGTGCTGGTTCTGACCGTAACTGGTGCGGAAGCGGAGTTGTCCCAGCAACTTGACCAGTTCGGGATGGAGACTGGGGACGCCGGCCTCGTAGACGGCCCGCTCCCCCTCCTCGCGGATCTGCTGTTCGACCTCCTTGCGCACGCTGGCCACGACCTTCTCGATGCGGCCAGGGTGGATGCGCCCATCGCTGACCAGCCGCTCCATCGCCCGTCGGCCCACCTCGCGCCGTACGGGATCGAACGAGGAGATGGTGATGGCCTCTGGCGTGTCGTCCACCACCACATCCACACCCACGGCTTGCTCGAAGGCGCGGATATTTCGACCACCGCGGCCGATGATCCGCCCCTTCAACTCATCCGATGAAAGGTCCACTGCCAGAACCGTCAGTTCGGCCACCTGCTCACTGGCCATGCGCTGGATGACGGTGGTGAGGATCTTGCGAGCGCGTTGTTCTCCTTCCTCCCTGGCTTCCTGCTCGATCTCACGGATGATGCGCGCCATGTCCTGCCGCGCCTCGCCCTCCACGATAGACAACAGCTCCTGTTTGGCCTCCTCGCGCGTCATCTGCGCGACCTGCTCCAGCGCCTCGGTGCGCTTGGCCAGCAGTCGCTCCACCTCGTTCCGTTGTCGGTCCAGCACGCTCTGTCGCTTGGCCAGCGCCTGTTCGCGCCGGTCCAACTGCTCCTGCCGCTGGTCCAACTTCTCGCGGCGCTCCTGCAGCCGCTCCTCCTCCCGGCGCAGGTTGAGCCGCCAGCGGCCGATCTCTGCCTGCGCCTCGTCGCGAACCTGTACGACCTCGTCCTTGGCCCTCAGCACGATATCGCGGGCCTGGTTCTCCGCCTCCTCCAGGATTCTCGCCGCTTCCGCCTGCTTCTGGCGGAGCTGTTCCCTGCGGGTGAACTGAAAGAGAAAGTAACCCAGGGCCGCGCCAACGATCAGAGCCAGGAGGACGAGGGTGGCGGTCAAAACCCAGTTACCCATTCGTCACTCCCCTTCTTCCGACGTCATTGTGAATGTATGCTCGCTGCCTGCCTGGCTGACGAGGGGTTCGATGATGTCGTAGGGGAAACCCCGCCGGCGCAGCAGGTCACCTAACTTACGGCGGAAAACTGCGGCGTCAAGGCCCCGCAGACGGCGGATCGCCGCTGCAGCAACCCGAGAGGCCGCCTTTTCCTCGTCATAATCGGACAGCACGTCTTCGATAATCGCCTCATCCACCCCCTTCTGCCGCAGTTCACGACGCAGGATAGCCTTACCCCGCGGGTTGAACTGGGCGCGATTTTCCACCCAATAACGGGCAAACTCCCGGTCGTCCACCAACCCCACGCCGCCCAGGCGTCCTAACGCCACCTCAACAGCGGCGGGGTCGTGGCCCTTGCGGCTCAACCGCGCTGCAATCTCCGCCCGGCTGCGCGGACGATAGGAGAGCAGGTCCATCCCTCGCTCAGCCGCCCGCTCCACCCCGTCCTGCTGGCGCAGGCGGACGATATCCTCATCCGACAGAAACTCCCCCACCCGCAGATGGGCCGCCGCGATGGCCGCCAACCCGAGGGCGAAGCGACCATCCACGTAGACGCTGACCCGCTGCGGGTTGCGCTTCTGCACCTTCAGAGCCGTGATCTGTCCACCCATAAAACAAGACGCCGTGGCCTGATCAGCCACGGCGCATGCCTGACATCCCCGGACAAAGCCGGCGGGAACGGCGCGATCCGCCTCTCGATATGCTCCGCCGACACGAAAAGGCAAAACTGCCGGCAAGTACCGGAAGCGATCCTGACGACTCGTTTCGTCCAGCCCGGCCAGGAACAACCCGGCAGGGTCGCTAACATGCGTAAACCGTGACTGATGCTCACGCCGGGGCGCGACGCTCTACGCCCCTACGTGTCAATCTCTTCAATGTCCTCGGCAATCGCCGGAGCCGGAAGGGGGTTCTCCAACGCCACCTGGCGAACGGCGGACTCGATAGCAGCGGCGACATCGGGATGGTCAGCCAGGTAGGCTTTGGCGTTCTCTCGCCCCTGACCCAGGCTCTCCCCCTGATAGCCGTAGTAGGAGCCGCGCTTCTCCACCACGCCGTACTGCACCCCCAGGTCCAGCAGGTCCCCTTCGCGGCTGATACCGCGCCCGTAGATGATGTCGAACTCGGCCACGCGGAACGGCGGGGCGACCTTGTTCTTCGTCACCCGCACCCGCGTCCGGCTGCCGATGACCTCTCCCTTCTCCTTGATCCCTGTCACCCGCCGCACATCGAGACGGACGCTGGCGTAGAACTTCAGCGCGCGCCCGCCGCTGGTGGTCTCCGGGCTGCCAAACATAATGCCGATCTTCTCACGCAACTGGTTGGTGAAGATCATCGCCGCGTTGGACTGCTTGATCGCCCCGGAGAGTTTGCGCAGCGCCTGGCTCATCAGACGCGCCTGCAGGCCGGGGTGGCTGTCCCCCATCTCCCCCTCGATCTCCGCGCGCGGCACCAGCGCAGCCACAGAGTCAACGACGATAACGTCCACCGCCCCGCTGCGCACCAGAGTCTCGGCGATCTCCAGCGCCTGCTCGCCAGTGTCGGGCTGGGCGATGTAGAGGTCATCCACGTTGACCCCGCAGGCCCGGGCGTAGGTGGGGTCGAGAGCATGCTCCATGTCTATGTAGGCGGCGACGCCGCCGAGCCGCTGCGCCTCAGCGACGATGTGCTGCGCCAGGGTAGTTTTGCCCGCCCCGTCAGGCCCGTAGATTTCCGTGACGCGCCCTCTGGGGATACCCCCGACGCCGAGGGCGATGTCGAGAGACAACGAGCCGGTGGGGATGGCCTCCACCGCCAGATGGGTGGCCTCCCCCAGACGCATCACCGTCCCGTCGCCAAATCGCTTCGTCAGCGACGCCAGCGCCGTCTCTAATGCCTTCTTCTT
Organism: Anaerolineae bacterium; assembly: GCA_034434635.1. Classification (GTDB taxonomy): domain Bacteria; phylum Chloroflexota; class Anaerolineae; order B4-G1; family DUEL01; genus DAOTYX01. Next base: position 13,593 of record DAOTYX010000201.1, read on the forward strand.
CCCTTCGTCTGCCATGTTGCTACGTTGTCCTCCTTAGAGAAAGGCTACAAATAGTGTACAACGGAAGAAGGGAAAATGCAAGTACCAACACGAAAGCGCGAAAGGCGCGAAAGACACGAAAAGCGCGAAAGGCGCGAAAGGCGCGAAAGACACGAAGGCGCGAAAGACACGAAGGCGCGAAAGACACGAAAAGCGCGAAAGGCGCGAAAGGCGCGAAAGACGCGAAAGACGCGAAAGACGCGAAAGACACGAAAAGCACGAAAGGCTAAAAGAAGACCTCCGGGGTTTCAGGCTCCCCGGAGGTCTCTTCTGACTAACCCAGCACTTTGCCCCGATGGGCCAACGCCGCCTGGGCGGCGGCCAGACGGGCCACCGGCACGCGGAAGGGGCTGCACGAGACGTAGTTCAGCCCGGCCAGGTGGCAGAACTCGATGGACGAAGGGTCTCCCCCGTGCTCGCCACAGATGCCCACCTCCAGGCTGGGGCGCGTCCGGCGACCCAGCCGGACACCCATTCGCACCAGTTCTCCCACTCCTCTTCGGTCGAGCACCTGGAAGGGGTTCTCCGGCAGGATGCCGCGCTCGACGTACTGCACCAGGAAGCGACGCTCGGCGTCATCGCGGCTGTAGCCGAAGGTCATCTGCGTCAGGTCGTTGGTGCCGAAGGAGAAGAACTGGGCCATCGTGGCCACCTCATCGGCGGTGACGGCGGCGCGCGGGATCTCGATCATCGTGCCGAACTTGTACTGCACCCGCACCTTCTGCTCCTTCATCACCTGCCGCGCCACTTCCTCCAGTTCCCTCTGGGTAACCTTCAACTCGTTGACGTGGCCGGTGAGCGGGATCATCACCTCCGGCTTGACCACGATGCCCTGCTTCGTCGCCTGGCACGCAGCCTCGAAGATGGCCCGCACCTGCATCTTGGTGATGTCAGGATAGGTGATGCCCAGGCGGATGCCGCGCAACCCCATCATCGGGTTGGCCTCGTGCATCTTCTCCACCGCGGCGAGCATCTGCTCCTTTTCCTTCAGCAAATCGCCGAACAGCCGCCGGCCGCTCTCGGTCCGCGCCTGCGCCAGGTCCATCCGCAGTTCGGCCACCTCGACCAGCAACGTCTCCAGGCTGGGGAGGAACTCGTGCAGCGGCGGATCAATCAGGCGGATGATGACCGGCAGGCCGTCCATCGCCTCGAACAGGCCATAGAAATCACTGCGCTGGTAGGGCAGGAGGAAGTCCAGGGCGTCACGGTAGGCCTTGACGGCGGGGGACTGGGCGATCTCGCGCTCCACAGCGGCGAGTGCCTCCTGGAGTTCCGCGCGGCGTTCCTCGGTCAGCGGCTGTCCTGCATCCTTGCCGCTGGTCAGCACGGCCTGGATGCGGTCGCGGCGGTCGAAGAGCATCTGCGCCTCATCGGCGTTGAGGATCATGCTCTGGACATGAGGCAGCCGCTCCTGCTCAAAGAACATGTGCTCGGTGCGGCAGAGGCCGATGCCCATCGCCCCATACTGGCGGGCGCGTCGGGCGTCGCGGGGGTAGTCGGCGTTGGTCCACACCTGCAGGCCACGGGTAGGGAAGCCGCGATAACCCCGCGGCCAGCGGCGGGTGTTCGGCGCCGCAGCGATCTCGTCGGCCCACTCCAACAGGGTGCGCAGTTCCACTTCCTTGTCGAAGTCGGGGGAGACCATCGAGATCCTCCCCTCGAACACTTCGCCTGTCGTGCCATCGAGGGAGACGGTATCCCCCTCTTTGAGCGTCCGGCCGCCCACGCGCACCGTGCGCGCGTCGGCGTCAATCTGCAGCGCGGCAGCGCCGACCACGGCGGGGATACCGAACTGCCGCGCGACGACAGCGGCATGCGCCGTGGCCCCACCGCGGCTGGTGAGGATGCCCTTGGAGGCGATCATGCCGTGCACATCGTCCGGCTTGGTCTCGGCGCGGATCATGATCACCGGCTTCTTTTCCTTGCCCCACGCCTCAGCGGTGTCGGCGTCGAAGGCCAGGATGCCCACCGCCGCGCCAGGCGAGGCGTTGACGCCGGTAGCCAGCAGCCGTCCGTGGGCCCGCGCTTCGTCCACCTCTTTAGGGTCGAACTGCGGGTGCAGCAGCGCATCCACCTGCTTGGGGGTCACGCGCTGCACCGCCTCCTCGCGGGTGATCAGGCCCTCGTTGGCCATATCCACGGCGATCTTGACCGCAGCGCGAGCAGTGCGCTTGCCGGTGCGGGTCTGCAACATCCACAGCCGGCCCCGCTCGATGGTGAACTCGGTGTCCTGCATATCCCGGTAGTGGCGCTCCAGTTTCTGGGTGATCTCCACCAACTGGGCGTAAATCTCCGGCATATCCTGCGCCAGTTCGGTCACCGGCTTGGTGTTGCGGATACCGGCGACCACATCCTCCCCCTGGGCATTGAGCAGGTAATCGCCGTAGAAGGTTCGCTCGCCAGTGGCAGGGTTGCGGGTGAAGGCGACGCCGGTGCCACTGTCGTTGCCCATGTTCCCGAAGACCATCGTCACCACGTTGACCGCAGTGCCCAGGTCGTCAGGGATACGTTCGGCGCGCCGGTAGTCCACCGCGCGCTTGCCCATCCAGGAACGGAAGACCGCCTCGATGGCGATGCGCAGTTGCTCCAGCGGATCCTGAGGGAAGTCGCGTCCCAGTTCCTGGCGATAAATCTCCTTGAACCGGGCAACCAGTTCCTTAAGGTCGGCGGCCGAGAGGTCCGTATCGTATTGGGCCCCCCGCTCAGCCTTCAGGTGCTCCATCGCCTCGCTGAAGGCCTCATCCTCGATGCCCATCGCCGTGTGGCCGAACATGGCCAGCAGGCGACGGTAGGCATCCAGGGCGAAACGCTCATTGCCCGTCAGGGCGACCATCCCCTTCAGCGTCTCGTCGTTCAGGCCGACGTTGAGGATGGTGTCCATCATCCCCGGCATGGAGAACTTGGCCCCAGAGCGGACGGAGACCAGCAGAGGGTTCTTCGGGTCGCCGAAGCGCTTGCCGGTCTGCTGCTCGATCTCCTTGAGAGCCTCCAGCACCTGGTCCCACAGTCCGGGCGGGAAGGTGTTGCCGCCCGCGATGTAGGCGACGCAGGCCTGGGTGGTGATGGTGAAGCCGGGCGGCACAGGCACCCCGGCGTCCATCATGTCCGCCAGACCGGCCCCCTTGCCACCCAGGATCGCCTTCATCTCGTCAAGGGTGGGAGGGTGCCCCAGGACCCTGGCCAGGTCCCTCCCGGCGGTGTTGGAAAGGTAAACCCACTTCTCAGTCACGGTTCTCTACCTCCTGACATCAAGGACACGGATCTGGCACGCTGGACTCAACCCGCGTCATTATTCTTAACAATTCCGAATGCCTGCGAAAGGCGGTCGGATTATACCTTGCTTAGGGGGAAAGTCAAACCTCTGTTGAGTGGAGCCGAATCATCGGGTTACCCTGTGCCCTCCCGCAGGTTGGTGCGCTGGGGGTGAGGTGGACAGAGTGCCAGGTGGCTAGTCATTTGATCTGACATGACGCTCGATGACCTGCAGCACTGTCCTGGCGCACTGCTGCCAGGAAAAGCGGTGCAGGTTAGCGGCGCCCCGTTCGACCAACGCCGCCCGCAGGCCCGGATCGTCGGCCAGACGGCAGAGCGCGGCACTCCAGGCTGCGGTCTCCTCCGGGTGCAGCAGCAGCGCGCCGTCACCGGCAACCTCTGGCAGGCTGGAGGTATTCGCGCAGGCCACCGGACAGCCGCAGGCCTGCGCCTCCAACACCGGCAGGCCGAAACCCTCGTAGAGGGAGGGGAAGACGAAGGCCAGCGCCCCGCTGAGCAGCGCGGCCTTGTCCGACGCAGGGACATAGCCGGGGAAGAGCACGCGCTGTTCCAGCCCCAAACGACGCACGTGGGCAAGGAGCGCTTCGCTCGACCAGCCACGTGGGCCGGCCAGAACCAGGGTGAGGTCGGGCCGGACGGCGGCGAAGGCGGTCACCAGGCGGATCAGGTTCTTGCGCGGCTGGAGCGTGCCCAGGTAGAGAAAGTAGTCGCCGGGGATACCGTAACGCGCCCTCACCGCCGCCAACACGGCGGGGTCGCGCACCGGCTGCAGTTCCTCGTCGTAGCCGGGATAGGCCACCGTGACCCGCTGGCCTTCCAGGCCGTAGCGGGTCATCAGGTCAGCCTTCGTCGCCTGGGAGTCGGCGATCACCTCGCTGGCGACGTACACGCTCCAACGGGTGGAGAGGTCCAGATAGAGCCGCTGTCGCAGCGGGTGGGCCTGTGGGAAGTGCAGATAGCCCAGGTCGTGAACCGTGACCAGGCTCAACGGCGGGCGGACCGGCGGAAGGACGTGGGCGGGGACGAAGAGCAGATCGGGCGGATGGCGGGCCATCTCCCACGACAGGCGTACATGCGTCCACAGGCGGGGGAAAGGGATGACCCGTATCTCAGCGTCGGGGAAAGCATTGGGTGGAGGAGGAGTGCGAAAATAGAGCCGAAAGCGGTGCGGCGAGTCCAGCGCTAACAACGCGGCGATGAGCCGCTGGGAGTAGGTTTCCGTGCCGGTCGGTCGAGGAGAGACCGCGCGGCTGGCGTCAATGCCGACCAGCATAGAGGCCGGTCACCCGTCGTCCCCCTGCCGACGGGCCTGAGCGCGGCGCAGCAAGAGGATCAGCCCGACCATGATGATGATCGCAGGCGACAGGTCATCCATCTCTCGCGCCGCTCCGGGGTACAGGTTCACCGCCAGGCGGGCCACCCCGAACAGCAGGCCCACCACCGCCAGGAACAGCGGCCCCCAATCCTGCCGGCCCTGCGCCAGCCAGAAGGCCAGCAGGGCGATGCCGGCGATAACGATAAAGACCGGCCACCAGGTTCCAAGCGCGGCATAGCCTGCGGGGCCGAGGGTGAAGAACAGCAAGAAAATGCTGTCCAGGACGAGCATGGTCCCCCAGAAGACCCCTGTAGGGCGCTGCCGCTCGCTCCGGAGATAGTCCACCAGCAAGAACAGGCCACAGATGAAAAGGAGAATCGGCCAGATCTGCGCCAGGTCCGGCACAGCCGGCTCCAGCCGCACCAGCAGCAGGTAGGTGCCAAAAAGAAGCAACGCCAGCGCGGTCAGGGCTGTCCAGCGTTGCACGGAACAACTCCTTTATTCCAGGGCCTGAATCTTCGCCACCCGACGGGCGTGACGGCCGCCGGTGAACTCCGACTGCAGGAAGGTCTGCACGATCTCCAGCGCGCTGCCGGTCCCCAGCACTCTACCGCCGAGGCAGAGGATGTTGGCGTCGTTGTGCTCACGGGCCATCCGCGCCATGTAGCAGTCGGTAGCGAGCGCGGCCCGCACGCCCCGCACCTTGTTGGCCGTGATGCTCATGCCGATCCCGGTCCCGCAGATCAACACCCCCAGGTCCACCTGTCCGGCAGCCACCGCCCGCGCCACCGGAAGAGCGACATCGGGGTAGTCGCTGGGCTCCTCGCTGTGGACGCCCATGTCCTCCACCTGATGACCGGCGGCCACGAGGAGATGGACGATCTCCTGCTTGAGGAGGTAGCCGCCATGATCGGCACCGACGGCAATGCGCATCTTCCCTTTACCCGATCAGAAGTAACTGCCTGCCCTCCCGCAGGTCTGGACGCAATCTCTCACCTGCGGGAGGATGCAGGGTGGGCGGTTACGACCAGAAACAAAGAAAGGCCCCCGTACTGGCGAGCCTGGTAGAAAGCCTGGACAATCTTACTTCTCCCGCCGTTGCCAACGGGTCTTCTTCAGCAGTTTGCGGTGCTTGTGCTTGGCCATCTTGCGCTTGCGCCATTTGCGGTCCGAAGGCATACCGTCACCCCCTTCCTGCTTGGGATATGAGGAGCGGTTGCATTATACCGCAAGGCGCAAACCACGCAAGTAACCGTATTCATTCACGTAAAATGTTACCGAAGCGGTATAGTTCCGTCAACTGATAATGTTACCGGAGGAACTATGTCCGCTGACGAAAAGATGACCA
>DAOTYX010000202.1:0-76060 GCA_034434635.1 Anaerolineae bacterium
GGTGCGAGGGGGGCGCCAGCGCATAGGGATGCGCTGGCTACGGAACAAAACCTTCTGCGCGCCCGTAGGGGCGGCATCCCTATGCCGCCCCGCCAGTGCGAGGGGGGCGCCAGCGCATAGGGAAGCGCTGGTTACGGAACAAAACCTTCCGCGCGCCCGTAGGGCGGCATCCCTATGCCGCCCTGCCCGCGCATAGGGATGCGCTGGCGGTGAAACAAAACCGTGGAGGCAAGCATGGCTGATGAAGTGCGAGTCCGGGCGGAACCCCTGAAGGAGTTCTGCGTGCGCGTCTTCCGAGCACTGGATGTCCCGGAGGAAGATGCGCGCATCACGGCCGATGTGCTGGTGCAGGCCGACCTGCGCGGCATTGACAGCCACGGCGTCGCTCGACTACGCCGGTACGTGGATGGGTTGCGCAGCGGGATGATGGTCCCCAGGCCGCAGGTGAAGACGGTCGTTGAGACGCCGGTCACGGCGACGCTCGACGCGGGCGGCGGACTGGGCCAACCGGTCTCGTATCGGGCGATGGAGATGGCGATCCGTAAGGCGAAGGAGTACGGCGCCGGGTTCGTGACGGTGTGCAACTCCAACCATTACGGCATCGCCGGCTACTACGCGATGATGGCCCTGGAGCATGACTGCATTGGCATCTCGATGACTAACGCCGATGTCCTGGTCGTGCCCACCTTCGGGCGGGACGCGGTGCTGGGCACCAATCCCATCGCGGTCGCCGCGCCGGCCGGTCAAGAGCGCCCGTTCGTGCTGGACATGGCCACCAGCACCGTGCCCAGGGGCAAACTGGAGGTGTACAACCGGTTGGGCAAGCCGATGCCGCTGGGTTGGGCCACCGACGAACGGGGAGTGGCGACGACCGACGCGGGGCGGGTGCTGGAGAACTTCAAGAAGCGAGCCGGTGGCGGACTCCTGCCGCTGGGCGGCGAGGGGGAACTCCTGAGTGGCCACAAGGGGTACGGCCTGGCGCTGCTGGTGGACGTGATGTGCGCGGTGCTCTCCGGCGCGGCGTACGCCAACCTGGTCTACCCGAAGAGCGCCGACGGGAAGCCCCTGCCGGCCAACCTGGGCCATTTCTTCGGCGCCTGGCGGGTGGACGGCTTCCGCCCGGTGGAGGAGTTCAAGGCGGCGATGGATGACCTGCAGCGCCGGCTGAAGGCCACCCCCAAGGCTGAGGGCGCGGAGCGCATCTACATCCACGGCGAGAAGGAGTATGAGAAGACCGCGCTCTACCTGGCTGAGGGCATCCCGTTGAACCCCAAGGTCGCCGCTGACCTCAGGGCTATTGGGGAGGAACTGGGTGTAGAGTTGGATTTTTAGGTCGAGGGGGCAAAGCTGCGTGAGCCTGCCCCTGCCTATCTGGAAGACCTGGAGCCATGAAACCTGAAACCCTGAAACCTGAAACCCTGAGACCCGAAACCACCCACCACACCCTTCCATACAGCAAAACCACCCTGCACTTCACCCTCCCGCCGGGGATGCGCGGGACGGTGGTCACCTCGCGGCAGGTGGAGCCGCTGACGGATGTGGAGGGGGCCATCGCCCAGGCGTTGGCTCACCCTGTCGGCTGCCCACCGCTGCGGGAGATGGCGCACCCTGGCGACCGTGTCTGCATCGTCTTCACCGACATCACCCGCGCCAGCCCCGACCACCTGCTGGTCCCCCCGCTGCTGGGCGAACTGGCTGCTGCCGGTGTGCGGGATGAGGATATCACCCTGCTCTGCGGCGTCGGCATGCACCGTCCCTCCACGCCAGAGGAGAAGGTCGCCAAACTGGGTGCTGAGGTCGTCTCCCGCTACCGGGTGATCGACAACGAACCGCGCAACCCGGCGGCGCTGGCCGACCTGGGGGTGACGCCCAGCGGGGCGCCGGTGCTGGTGCACCGCGCGGCAGTGGAAGCGGACCTGCTCATCGTCACCGGGCTGGTGGAACCCCATCAGTATGCGGGCTACTCCGGCGGGCGTAAGACGGTGGCGGTGGGCGCGGCGGGGGAGCCGCTCATCGCCTATACCCACGGTCCGGCCTTTCTCGACCATCCGGGCACGCGGTTGGGGCGCATCGAGGGCAACCCCTTCCACGAGACGATCACCGATGCCGCCCGTCGTGCCGGGCTACGTTTCATCCTCAATGTCGTGCTGGATGATGACAAGCACATCCTGAAGGTGGCTGCAGGCGAGCCGGAGGTGGCTTTCGCTGAACTGGTCGCCTTCGCCCGCACGGTCTACGAGGTGGACATCCCTCGACAGTACGATGTCGCGATTGGTGGCGCCGGCTTTCCCAAGGACACCAACCTCTACCAGGCGACCCGCGCGGCCTCTTACCTGCACTTCGCGCCGACGCCGGTCGTACGCCGTGGCGGGTTTTACATCATCCCCGCGCGCTGCGAGGAGGGGGCCGGGGACGGGGTGGGGGAGCAGCGCTTCTTCGCCGCCATGCGCGACGCGCCGGACGTGCAGCACATCCTCGACGACGCGCGCGCCCACGGCTACCCGCCCGGTCAGCAGCGTGCCTTCGTGATGGCGAAAGTGCTGGAGGAGGCGCGCGTGGTTATCGTCGGCAGCGAATGCCCGGAAGTGGTGGCCGCCTGCAAGATGATCCCCGCGGCGACGATGGACGAGGCGCTGGCGCTGGCGGCGCGGGAACTGGGCCCATCGTTGGACGTGTTGATCGTCCCTCATGCCCTTCTGACTTTGCCTGTGGTCAGACAGGCCGTTTGACAGGACGTCGAAGGAGCGTATGATGGTCATAAAGACCTTTATGCGCCTTGTTGGAGCGAGATGGATCTGCAAACGATGGGCATAGCGGAGGCCAAGCGCCTGCTTTCGGAGATCGTCAACCGCGTGCTGTACCGCGGCGATCGGATCATCCTGCAATCGCGTGGGCGAACCAAGGCAGCGCTGATCAGCGTGGAGGACCTGCGGAGGCTTGAGCAGTTGGAGGGGGTGGCAGGCCGTGATGTTGCGCAGCCGATGGCTGTGTTAGCCCGGGCGCGCGCGTTGCGTGAGAGCATGCCCGCTGAGCCTGCTGGCACAGCAACAGCCGATCTGGAGCATCTGCGCCGGGAGCGGTTGGATGGCGGGGCGAATCTGCGTTGACGCCAGCCTGACGCTGAGGCTGCTGCTGAACGAGCCGGACAGCGACCTGGTCGAAGCGCTGTGGGCGGGCTGGGTATCCGACGGTAAAGAGATCTGTGCCCCTCCCTTGCTGGAGATTGAGGCCGCTTCGGTGCTCAGGAACAGGGTTCATCAAGGGCAGATCACGTCTGCGCAAGGCGAAGAGGCCTTTCACACGCTGCGTGCGCTGGATATCAGGCTCCTGCACCCCCCCGGCCTTCTTGAACTCGCCTGGGAACTGGCTAACCGGTTTGGTCAGCCGTCCGTCTATGATAGCCTCTATCTCGCCCTGGCCCAGGTTTTGGGCTGCGAGTTCTGGACTGCTGACGAACGGCTCTACAACGCCATCCGGGGCGAACTGCCCTGGGTAAAACGACCCGTACGCCCTACTTCTTGAAAACCAGAACGCGAGAAGAACATGCAAACTTCCACCGATGAGTACCGTCGCTGCATCCGCTGCGGCCTGTGCCTGTCCGTCTGCCCACTCTACCGGCTGACGCTCAACGAGACAAACTCTCCTCGTTCCCGTGTTGCGCTGCTGCGCGCGGTGCGGGAGGGCTTGCTGGAGCAGCCCACGGGCGACACCGCTGCCCAGTTCTACCGCTGCCTTCTGTGCAGTTCCTGTACCTTTGTCTGCCCCAGCGGCGTGACGGTGGACCGGCTGGTCGAACTGACGCGCGGGGAGATGGTCCACCTGGGACTGCAGCCACAGCCCCTGACCGCGCTGGGCGAGCGCATTCAGCAGAGTCACAACATCTCCGCCGACCCGAACGAGAACCGCCTGCTGTGGACCAGCAACCTGCCCAATCCGCCCAGCGGACTGGGAAAGACGCAGGCTGAGGTCGTCTACTTCGTCGGCTGCGTGGGCAGCCTGTTCCCACGCAGTTACTCCATCCCCCAGTCCTTCGTCCAGGTGCTGGAGCGGGCGGGGGTGGACTATGCGCTGCTGGGCGACCAGGAGTGGTGCTGCGGCTATCCCCTGGCCATCAGCGGCGACACGGAGGGGGCGCGGGAGACGATCCGCCACAACGTCGAGGCGGTGCGCGCCGTGGGGGCAAAGACCCTGGTGACGACCTGTCCCTCTTGCTTCCATTTCTGGAAGCATGCCTATGCCGCGGCGTTGGGGGAGGAGTTGGGCTTCGCCGTACAGCACACCACCGAGTTCATCGCCGACCTGCTGGAGGCGGGCCGCCTGCCGCTGCGCGCCGACCTGCCGCCGCAGACAGTCACCTATCACGACCCGTGCGACCTGGGGCGCAAGAGCGAGGTCTTCGAGGCCCCCCGGCGCATCCTGGCCCATCTGCCTGGCGTGACGGTGGTGGAGATGGCGGAGAACCGCGGCGGCTCCCACTGCTGCGGCGGCGGCGGGAACTTGGAGAGTTTCGACCCCGAACTGTCGAAGGAGATTGCCGTGCGTCGCATCCGGCAGGCGGGCGAGACCGGCGCGCAGACGCTGGTCTCGGCCTGTCAGCAGTGCGAGCGCACCCTGGCCGGGGCGGCCCGCAACGAACGGCTGCGCCTGCGGGTGAAGGACATCACGGAGATGGTTTTGGAGGCGATAGAACCTGGTTGAGTTGGAGGTACGCTTTGACTGACCTGTCCCAAGAGTTGATCGCGCGCCTGGTCGAGGCGTTAGGCCCGCAGAAGGTCCTTACCAGCCTGGAGGACCGCATCGCCTATTCCTACGACGGCACCTTTGCCCAGAACCTGCCCGACCTGGCCGTGCTGCCGGAGTCCACGGAGGAGGTGGCGGCGGTCGTGGCCATCGCGGCTGAGCGCCGGGTGCCGGTCGTCCCCCGGGGGATGGCCTCGGGCCTGGCCGCGGCCTCCATCCCCTTTTCCGGGGGCATTGCCCTGTCGCTGACGCGCATGAACCGCGTCCTGGAATTGGACGAGGTGAACCGGACGGTGCGGGTGGAGGCGGGCATCATCACCGCCGACCTGCAGGCCTATGTGGAAGCCCGTGGCCTCTTCTATCCACCTGACCCCTCGAGCAACAAGCACTCCACCATCGGCGGCAACATCGCCTGCAACGCCGGCGGCCCGCGCTGTCTCAAGTACGGCGTCACTGGTGACTACGTGATGGGCCTCACCGTCGTTCTCCCCGACGGCCGGGTCCTCCAGACCGGCGGCAAGGCGATCAAGAACGTCGTCGGCTATGACCTGACCAGCCTGTTCGTCGGCTCGGAGGGGACGTTGGGGGTGATCACCGAGGCGCTGCTGCGGCTGGTCGCCCTGCCGCGATTTGCCAACACCGCGCGGGCCGAGTTTCCGTCGCTGGAGGACGCCTCGCGCACGGTCAACGCCATCCTGGGCGCGGGCATCGTCCCGGCGACGCTGGAACTGATGGACGAGACGGCGATCGCCTGCATCGAAGAGGCCATGCGCCTGGGCCTGCCCCTCGACATCGAAGCCATGCTGATCATCGAGGCGGACGGGTCGGATAAGGAGGTGGTCGAGCGGGAGATCGCGGCCATCGCCCGCATCTGCCGCGAGAACGGGGCCCGTCAGGTGAACGTGGCGACGGACGAGAAGGAGCGGGCTGCCCTGTGGCGGGCGCGCCGGTCGGTCTCCCCGTCGCTGGCGCGCAAGGCGCCGAACAAACTGGGCGAGGACATCACCGTGCCGCGCAGCGCTATCCCCGAGGCGATCCGGCGCATCAAGGCCATCAGCACGCGATACGGCCTGCCCATCGTCATCTTTGGCCATGCTGGCGATGGCAACCTCCATCCCAACATCCTGTTCGACAGGCAGGATCCACTGCAGTGGGAGAAGGTAGAGGCGATGGCCAGCGAGATCTTCGATGCGGCGCTGGCGCTGGGCGGCACGCTTTCCGGCGAGCACGGCGTGGGCACGCTCAAGCAGCCCTATATGGAACGCGCCCTGGGTGCTCTCTCTATCGAAATCCAGCGCCGTATCAAGCAGGCGCTCGACCCGTTGAACGTGATGAATCCAGGCAAGGTGTTGCCATAGGCGACGGAAAGGCCGTGGACGGATGGGTGGGCTTCGCTTTGATGCAGCAGCGAAGACCCGCTGAGAAAAGTAAGGCCGAGACAAAGGAGCAAATGGCGTAATGAGTGTCCCAACAGTGAACGAGAGGCTTGTCCAATGGGTTCAGGAGTCGGCGGCGCTGTGCCAACCCGACAACGTCTACTGGTGCGATGGCTCAACGGCGGAGTACGATCGGCTGATGGCGCTTGCGGTTGCCCGCGGCAGCGCCACGCCGCTCAAGAAGCGTCCCAACAGCTTTCTCTTCCGCTCCCACCCCAGCGATGTGGCCCGCGTGGAGGACCGCACGTTCATCAGCACCCCCTCGCGGGAGGATGCCGGCCCGACCAACAACTGGATCGCACCGGATGAACTCAAGCGGACGATGCGTGACCTCTATGCCGGGTGCATGCGCGGCCGCACGCTGTACGTGATTCCCTTCTCGATGGGCCCGCTCGATTCGCCCATCGCCAAGACCGGCGTGCAGTTGACCGACAGCCCGTATGTGGTCTGCAACATGCACATTATGACCCGCGTGGGGACAAGGGTGCTGGAGAGGCTGGGCCGGGACGGGGAGTTCATCCCCTGCCTGCACTCCATCGGCGCGCCGCTGGCGCCGGGGCAGGAGGATGTCCCCTGGCCCTGCGCCCCGATGGAGCAGAAGTACATCAGCCACTTCCCCGACGAGAACCTCATCTGGTCCTACGGCTCCGGTTACGGCGGCAACGCCCTGTTGGGCAAGAAATGCCTGGCGTTGCGCATCGCCTCGGCGATGGCCCGCCGCGAGGGGTGGATGGCGGAGCACATGCTCATCCTGCGCCTGACCAGCCCGGAGGGGCGAAGGTATCACATCGCCGCTGCTTTCCCCTCCGCCTGCGGCAAGACCAACCTGGCGATGATCCAGCCGACCATCCCCGGCTGGCAGGCGGAGTGCATTGGCGACGACATCGCCTGGATGAAGATCGGCCCCGACGGCCGCCTCTACGCCATCAACCCGGAGTCCGGCTTCTTCGGCGTCGCGCCAGGCACTTCCTACAAGTCGAACCCGGCGGCGATGGACACGCTGCTGGGAAACGTCATCTTCACCAACTGCGCCCTGACCGACGATGGCGACATCTGGTGGGAACGCATGACCGACGAGCCGCCGGCGCACCTGATCGACTGGAAAGGCCGCGATTGGACCCCCGCCAGCACCGAGCCGGCGGCGCATCCCAATGCCCGCTTCACCGCCCCCGCGCGGCAGTGCCCGGTCATCAGCCCCGATTGGGAGAAGCCGGAGGGGGTGCCGATTGACATCTTCGTCTTCGGAGGACGCCGCGCGGGCGTGGTGCCACTGGTCCACGAGGCGTACGATTGGGACCACGGCGTCTTCCTGGGCGCGACGGCGGCCTCGGAGACCACGGCGGCAAACATCGGCGCGGTCGGCAACCTCCGCCGCGACCCGTTCGCGATGAAGCCGTTCTGCGGGTACAATATGGGGGATTACTTCCAGCACTGGCTGGACATGGGCGACCGGTTGGGGGACAAAGCGCCGCGCGTCTTCTATGTCAACTGGTTCCGCAAGACCCCCGATGGCCGCTGGTTATGGCCTGGGTACGGAGAGAACAGTCGGGTACTGAAGTGGATGTGTGAGCGGGTGGCGGGTCGGGCCGGAGCGGTGGATACGCCCATCGGCCGCCTGCCGCGGGAGAGCGACCTGGACACCACGGGGTTGAACGTGCCGCCGGAGGATTTGCAGGAGTTGTTGCGCGTGGATCTGGATGCCTGGCGGGCCGAGGTGGCCGACATCGAGAAGCATTTTGCCCAGTTCGGCGACCGTCTCCCGAAACGGCTCGCTCGCCAGCTGCAAGCCCTCCGGGAGCGGCTGGCCTGAGGGAGGATGCCCCTACAGAAGCGGAAGCGAGAGGAGTGCTATGCTAACAAAAGAGGAGTTACTCGCCAAAGCGAAGAAGCCAGCGGAAGACGCCATGCGTCTCCACCCCTTCTACCACGGCAAGGTACAGACCGCGCCGAAGTGTCCTGTCCGGGGCCTCGATGACTTCTCCATCTGGTATACCCCCGGCGTGGCTGCGCCCTGCAAGGCGATCCAGCAGGACGAGGACCTGGCCTACGAGCATACCAACAAAGGCAACACCGTCGCCGTCGTCTCCGACGGTACACGGGTGCTGGGCCTGGGGGACATCGGCCCGCTGGGCGCTATGCCGGTCATGGAGGGCAAGGCGCTCATCTTCAAGTACCTGGGCGGCGTGGACGCGGTGCCGGTCTGTCTGGACACCAAGGACCCCTATCGCATCATCCTGGCGGTCAAATTGATCCAGCCCTCCTTCGGCGGGATCAACCTGGAGGATATCTCGCAACCCAAGTGCTTCCGTGTGCTGGATATGCTGCGCAGCGACCCGGAGGTCAGGATCCCCGTCTGGCACGATGACCAGCAGGGCACGGCCACGGTCATCCTGGCCGGGCTGATCAACGCCCTGAAGGTGGTCGGCAAGCGGATGGAGGACATCAGGGTTGCCATGATCGGCATTGGCGCGGCCAATGTGGCCACGCTGCGCCTGCTGGTGGCTTCCGGCGTCAAACCCGGCCATGTCATCGTCTGCGACAGCAAGGGCATCCTGCACACTGGACGGGAGGACATCGCTCAGCGGAAGGTGGAGTTCGTGGACAAGTGGCGCATCTGCCAGACCACCAACGCCGAGGGACGGCAGGGCGGCCCTGCTGAGGCGATGCGCGGCGCGGATGTCTGCATTGGCCTCAGCCAGCCCGGCCCTGGGACGATCCTGCCGGAGTGGGTGAAGGGGATGGCTGAAGATGCTATTCTGTTCCCCTGCGCCAATCCCATCCCCGAGATCTGGCCCTGGGAGGCGCGGGAGGCCGGTGCGCGCATCGTCGGCACCGGACGCAGCGACTTCCCCAACCAGGTCAACAACTCGTTGGGCTTTCCGGGTATCTTCCGCGGTGTGCTGGACATCCGGGCGACAACGATCACCGACGAGATGGCCATTGCCGCGGCGGAGGAACTGGCTCGTTGCGCGGAGGAGCGCGGATTGGACGAGGAGCACATCCTGCCGACGATGGAGGACTGGGAGGTCTTCCCGCGCGAGGCGGCAGCGGTGGCGATGAAGGCCCAGGAGCAGGGGGTTGCCCGCCTGCGGATGTCCTACGACGAACTGCTGCGCAAGGCCTCCGACACCATCCGCCAGGCGCAGGAGATGACCCGCTTCCTGATGGAGCGGGGGCTCATCCCGCCCGTGCCGGCGGACCTGTAGGCGCCCAGACGCGCCCTGCAACAGGCTTCAGTGAGGAGGAAAAGGCATGTACGACCTGATCGTCATTGGCGGGGGGCCGGCGGGCATCACCGCGGCTGCGACCGGCATCAACCAGCGTATGGAGACGCTCATCGTCGCCGAGCGATGGGGTGGGCAGACCACCTACGCGATGCAACTGGAGGACGTGGAGGGCCGGGAGATGCTCACCGGCGAGACGCTGGTGGACGGCTTCCGCCGCCAACTGGACTACCTGGATTTCGTGCGCCGCTTCGACCGCGTCACGCGCGTGGAGCCGGTGGAGGAGCACTTCGCCGTGACCACGGCGCGCGGCGACCGCTTCGAGGGGCGCACGCTGGTGATGGCCACCGGGGCCAGGCCGCAGCGGCTCGAGGTGCCCGGCGAAGACCGCCTGGCCGGCCGCGGCCTCTCCTATTCCGCGGCCACCCACGCCGGGCTCTTCCTGGGCAAGGATGTGGCTGTGGTGGGGCAGGGGCGGCGGGCGCAGTGGGCGGCGGCGGACCTCTCGCGCAAGGCCCACCGTGTCTACCTGCTGGCCCATGAGCCACTCGTGGACACGCCGCTGGCGCAGCGGCTGCGCCAGATGCCGAACATCGAAATCCACGAGGGTGTGACGGTCCGCGAGGTGCTGGGCGACCGCTTCGTCGAGGGGCTGACAGTGGTTGACGTGGACGGCGCGACGCGGGAGATCGCTGTCAAGGGGGTCTTCGTCAAACTGGCGCGCACGCCCAACTCGGAACTGGTGCGCGAGTGGGTCAACTGCGACCGGGAAGGGCACATCATCGTGGACGTCCACTGCGCCACCAACTGGCCGGGGCTGTTCGCTGCAGGCGACGTCACTCTGGTCTCTGAGCAGGTGCTCATCCACATCGGCGAGGGGGCCAAGGCGGCGATCTCGGCCTATCACCATCTGCTGATGCGCCAGGTGCCGGGATGACGGAGACGTGGCGGCTGCTGGACACTCCTCCCTGTCCGGCAGCCAGGAACATGGCCCTTGACGAGGTGATCCTCACGGCGCGCGCTCGCGGCGCCGTGCCGAACACCCTGCGCTTCCTCCAGTTCTCCCCGCCCTGCACGCTGGTCGGCTACCATCAGGCGGTCGAGCAAGAGGTGCGTCTCTCCTACTGCCAGGAGCACGGCATCGAGGTCAACCGCAGGTTGACCGGGGGCGGCGGGCTGTTCTGGGACGAGTCGCAACTGGGCTGGGAGATCTACGCCGGTCAGGACGACCCCCGCTTCCCGCGTGACATCGAGGCGCTCTACGAGTGGCTGTGTCAGGGGACCGCGTTGGGCCTGAAGCGACTGGGGGTGCAGGCCGCTTTCCGTCCGCGCAACGACATCGAGGTCAACGGACGCAAGATCTCGGGCACCGGCGGCACCAGCATGGGCGGCGCCTTCATGTTCCAGGGGACGCTGCTGGTGGACTTCGACGTGGAGACGATGCTGCGGGCGCTGCGCATCCCCACGGAGAAACTGAAGTACAAGGAGATCGCCTCGGTCAAGGAGCGGGTGACCTGCCTGGCCTGGGAGTTAGGGCAGGCCCCGCCGCTGGCGCGCATCAAGGAGGCGTTGGTCGAGGGGTTCGCCGAGGTGCTGGGTGTGCGCTTCGCGCCTGGGCCGCTCACCCCCCTCGAAGAGAAACTGCTGTCCCAG
This sequence comes from Anaerolineae bacterium, assembly GCA_034434635.1. GTDB lineage: Bacteria > Chloroflexota > Anaerolineae > B4-G1 > DUEL01 > DAOTYX01. Next base: position 11,054 of record DAOTYX010000202.1, read on the forward strand.
CGCCTGCCGGTGTTCCAGTCGGATGAGTGGATCTATGGGACGCGCCGTCCACTCGCCCAGCGGAGCGAACTCCGGGCGCTCTATAAAGGCTCTGGCGGCCTGATCCGCGTTGCCATGATCGTCGCTTCGCGTCACATCCGCGAGGTGTTCATCACTGGCGACTTCTTCGCCTACCCGCGGCGGGCCATCCTCGACCTGGAGGCGCGGCTGAAGGGCGTGCCGGCCGACCCAGCGGCGGTCGAGGCGGTCGTCGAACGGTTCTTCGCCGACGGGGCGGTGCAGATCCCCGGCATCTCCCCCGCTGATTTCTCCCGCGTCCTGCGCGAGGCACTGGAGAAGGCTTCCTACGTCAACTACGACATCCGCCCGGACGAGGTGAACGCGGTCGCCTCGGTGGTTCTCCCGTTGGCGGAAATCCCTCCGGCCACGGTGTTGTTGCTGCCCTACTGCGCCAAGTTGCCGGAGTGCGAGTACCGCTACCAGAATGGCTGCGCGCAGTGCGGCGGCTGCTGCATCGGCGATGCCTACCGTCTGGCCGAGGAGCACGGTCTCACCTCCGTCTCCATCCAGAACTACGAAATGCTGGAGGAAACGCTGGAGGGGTTGAAGAGGGCGGGAGTGCCCTCTTTCATCGGCAGTTGCTGCGAGCCGTTCCTGGCCAAGCACCGCGACGACTTCGAGCGCATCGGCCTGCCCGGTGTGCTGGTGGATGTGGACAGTTCGACCTGCTATGACCTGGGCCGGGAGCAGGAGGCCTACGTCGGGCGGTTCGAGAACCAGACCTATCTCAAGATGGACCTGCTGCGGCGGGTCGTGGCGCGTTTTGGGCGGAATGGTCGAACGGGTTGACCTGTTGGTCATCGGCGCGGGACCGGCGGGCTGCGCCGCCGCGGCGGTTGCAGCCGGGGCGGGTCTGAAGGTGCTGCTGGTCGAACAGCGGCCGTGTGTGGGGCTGCCGGTGCAGTGCGCCGAGTACGTCCCAGCGCAGATCGTCGGCACGGTGACGGTGGCGGAGCGGTGCATCGCGCAGCGCATCCGCACGCTGCTCACCCACCTGCCTGATGGCGAGGTGGTGGAGAGTCCTGCCCCCGGCTACGTGCTCGACCGCGCCCTGTTCGACAAGGGGTTGGCGGTGGCGGCCCGCCGCGCCGGGGCGGAGGTGTGGACGTCGGCGCGGGCGGTGGAGCGGACGCCGCGCGGGGCGCTGGTGCGCCGTGGGGCGCGAGAGGTGGCGGTCGAGTGTACCGTGATGGTAGGCGCCGACGGTCCCCGCTCGACGGTCGGGCGTTGGCTGGGCCAGGTGAACGAGGAGTTGCTGGACGCCTGGCAGGTGGAGGTGGTGCTGCCCGCACCGCAGCCTTCGACACAGGTCTTCTTCGACGCAGCCTATCCTGGTGGCTATGGCTGGCTCTTCCCCAAGGGGGAGACGGCCAACGTCGGGGTGGGGGTCAACCGGCGGCTGGGGGGCGATCCAGGCCATGCCCTGGCGCATCTGCTCGACCGGCTGCAGATCGGTGCGGGCGCGGTGGTAGGGCGCACGGCGGGACTGGTGCCCTGCGGTGGTCCATTGCCCAACCCCCGCGTGGACAACGTGCTGCTGGTGGGCGACGCTGCCGGCCATACCCATCCGATCACCGGCGCGGGCATCTTCGCTGCCGTCGTGGGGGGGACGCTGGCCGGGCAGGCTGCCGCCCACGCTGTCCAGCGTGGCGACCTGACCGCGCTCGACGAGTACACGCAGGAATGGTCGGCCCTCATGGGCAGCCCGTTGCGTCATGCCCTGGAGAAACGGCGGGAACTGGACCGTCACTGGGGGGATGACCCTGTCGCGCTGAGCGCCGCCATCCGCCGCGCGTGGATAGCCTTCCGCGAGTATGGACGGCGGACGACGGACGACAGACCAAGGACCACGCAACACGTAACACGTAAAACGTAAGACGTAAAACGTAAAACGTAAAACGTAAAACGGAACACGCACCACGGGCCAGACGGGTGATCCCGGGCCATTTTAGGAGGAGAGTGTGGAAAGTCCCGAATACGTCCAGATCAGCACTGCGGCGGCGATGGTATTGGGGTATCAGCCGGCCATGTTCCGCCGCAACTCCATCCTGACCGGGTTGAACACGCTGGTCACTTATCGCGACGGCTGTATCGGCCGCTGTGGTTATTGTGGTCTCCATCGCCAGCGGCAGGTGGCGGAGGAGAAGCGCACGTTCATCCGTGTTGGCTGGCCGACGCAGCCGGTGGATGACGTCATCGCCCGGCTGAACCGCGACGGGGGGCAGCTGCGCCGCGTCTGTGTGGGGATGATCACCCACCGCCGCGCTTTCGACGACATGAACGCCATCATCCGCCGCTTTCACGAGGAGTCCGACCGGCCGATCAGCGCGCTCATCGGGCCGACGATGATCCGCGACTTGAGTCGCATGGTGGAGATCCGCGATGCGGGCGCGGACATGGTCGGCGTCGCGGTGGATGCGGCCACGCCGGAGCTCTTCGCCCGCTTCCGGGGAGCGGGTGTCGGCGGGCCGCACCGTTGGGAGCACTACTGGAACACGGTCGAGGCGGCGGTGGCGGTCTTCGGCCGCTATAAGGTGGGCGTGCACCTCATCGTCGGCCTGGGCGAGACCGAACAGCAGATGGTCTCCACGATCCAGCGCGCCCAGGACATGGGGGCGCACACGCATCTGTTTTCCTTCTTCCCCGAGGCGGGGTCTTTGATGGAGAACCACCCGCAACCCTCCTACGGTCAGTACCGCCGGGTGCAACTGGCGCGTTACATCATCAACAACGAATACGGACGTGCGGAGCAGATGGATTTCGACGAGGGTGGGCGGATTGTCAATTTCGGCGTGCCGGTAGACGACCTGATCCGCTACGGCGAGCCGTTCATGACCTCCGGCTGTCCTGGTCCCGACGGGCGGGTGGCCTGCAACCGTCCGTTTGGCAACGAGCGGGCTGGGCGCCCGATCCGCAACTACGCCTTCCTGCCGGACGTGGAGGACATCGAACTGATCCGCTACCAGATGCGTGAGCCGTGAGGATGACCTCTCCTGCCAGGCGCGGTCTCCGGTCGCGCCTGGATGGGCTTTGCGGTGAGCGAGCACACATGACGACGTCGGAGGCGGAGCGGTTATTCGGGCTGCCGTGGGAGGAGTTGCAGCCAGCGGCCTGGGCAGTGCGCCAACGCCATCCGTCCACGCTGCTCTTCGCCGTTCCAGGCAACAAGCGCTACCAGACAGAGGACTACTGCAACACTCCTTTTCGTTTTGCCAACGTCAGCCTGACCGGGCGATCCTGCGCGCTGCAGTGCGACCACTGTCGTGGGCAGTTGTTGGAGGGGATGCTGCCGGTCACGTCGCCCGAGGAGTTGCTCCGGACGGGCCAGCGGTTGATCGAGCGGGGTTGCTACGGGCTCCTGCTCAGCGGCGGCGCGGACGCGGATGGGGCGGTCCCCCTGCGGCCTTACCTGTCGGCCATCGCCCGGCTCAAGGAGTGGGGGCTGCAGGTCATCGTCCACACCGGTCTGCCTGACCGCGAGACGGCGGTGGGGTTGAAGGCGGCGGGAGTGGACCAGGTGCTGTTCGACGTGGTGGGCGATGAGGAGACGATCCGCCAGGTGTTGCACCTCGACCGCACGCCCCAGGATTATGTGGCTGCGTTGGCGTTGTTGCGCGAGGTGGGGTTGGCCGTTGCCCCGCATGTCGTGGTGGGGCTGCACTATGGCCAGTTGCGCGGCGAGTTGGTTGCGCTGGATAGCATCGCCCGGGTGGGCGCCGATGTGGTAGTGCTGGTGGTGTTGCGGCCGCTGCCGGGGACGCCGATGGCGGGGGTGGAGGGGGTGGCCCCGGAGACGGTGGGGCGTCTGACCGCGGTGGCCCGCCTGCTCAATCCGGATGTGCCGCTGTCGCTGGGGTGTGCCCGTCCTGCCGGCCTGCTCAAAGTGGAGATCGAGCGGCGGGCAGTGCTGGCCGGCGTGGACCGCATCGCCTATCCCGATCCGGCCACGGTCCGCCTGGCCCGCGAGTGTGGGTTGCAGACAGAGTTCCTCGAGAGTTGTTGCACCCTCGCAAGGTAGGACAACTGCCAGCAGTTGTCCTACAAAGTCGGCGGGGCGGCATGGGGATGCCGCCCCTCGTACCGCCAACCTCTTCTTGACAGATCGCTCTCAACATGGTAGCATGTTCCTTGCCACTATTAGCACTCTACTGCTTTGAGTGCTAAGACAGGTGATCGGCAATGAGCGATCTGACCGCCCGTCAACGGATGATTCTGGCCCTGGTGGTGGGGGAGTATGTCCACTCCGCCGTCCCGGTCGGTTCGCGCCTGCTGGTCGAGAAGTACGGCCTGAACGTGAGCCCGGCGACGGTGCGCAATGAGATGGCGGTGTTGGAGGAGCGCGGGTATCTGACCCATCCGCACACCTCTGCCGGACGCATTCCTACCGACCAGGGATACCGCTATTTCGTCGAGCAGTTGCTGCAGGAGACGGAACTGCCTCTGGCGGAGCAGCGCACGATTGCCCATCAGTTCCAGCAGGTGCGCTACAATGTCGAGGAGTGGATGCCGCTGGCCGCCTCGGTGCTCTCCCGGACCACCCGCAGCGCGGCCCTGGTCACCGCGCCTCACACGGCGCAGGCTCGCTATCGCCACCTGGAACTGGTCTCCACGCAGGGGCGACTGGTGCTCCTGATTCTGGTCTTGCAGGGCGGCATGGTCCGGCAGCAGATGATCACCTTGCCGGAACCGCTGTCCCAGGCGGTGCTCAGCGAAGCGGCGGATCGCCTGAACCAGTTGTGCACCGGTCTCACCGCCGGGGAGATCGAACCCCGCATCGCCACCCTGCCGCTTTTCGAGGCCAGCATCGCCACCCTGGTGGTGGAGACCATGCGCCGATCGGACTCGGTGGCCGCGGATGAGGTGTACCACGACGGTCTGGGCGCGTTGTTGCAAGAGCCGGAGTTCGCCGACAGCAGCCGCGGTCACGGCGTCTTGCGCGTCATCGAGGAACGCGCCTTTCTGGAGGCAGTGCTGTCTGACGTCCTCGGCCCCACCACCGTCGGCAGCGTCCGTGTGATGATCGGCGAAGAGGGCCGCTTCGACGAACTGCGCGCCTGCAGCCTGGTGCTCAGCCATTACGGCGTCGCCGGGATGGCGACGGGCGCGCTGGGTGTGTTGGGTCCCACCCGCATGGTGTATGGACGGGCGATCTCTGCCGTCCGTTTCGTCACGAACCTGCTCTCGGAACTGGTGCGCGAGGTCTTCGTGGCCGGAACCGAGTTGCCAACCCCTGTTGATAGGAGACTGCCGTGAGTGGGTCTGAAGATCAAGTCCGGGATGCGAGCCTCGATGCCGAGGCCAAACCGAAGAGACGGCGGTCTGCGCGGCGTTCTAAGCAGGCCGCCGGTGCGTTGGCCGCTGCAGAGGCGGAACTGACGCGGTTGCGTCAGGAGTTGGAAGCCGCCCGCGCTCAGGCTGCCGAGTACCTCGACGGCTGGCAGCGCACTCAGGCGGACTTCTCCAATTACCGCAAGCGCCAGGAGGCGGAGCGGCAGCAGCAAGTCCAATGGAGCAACGCTGCATTGATCATCAAGATTCTGCCGGTGCTGGATGACCTGGAACGGGCATTGCAGACCATGCCGCGTGGTCTCGAGGGTCTGACCTGGCTTGAGGGAATCCTCCTCATCAAGCGCAAACTGGAGATGGTGCTAGAGGTGGAAGGGGTCAAACCTATCGAGACGGCGGGGAAGACGTTCGACCCGCTATATCACGAAGCGGTCACTTACGAAGAAACGTCCAGTTACGCAGACGGGCAGATCATCGCTGAGGTGCAGCGCGGCTACATGCTGGGCGAGCGGGTGATCCGACCGGCGCTGGTGCGGGTGGCCCGTGCTGCCAATGGGCAATGACCAACGAACAATGACCAATGAACAATGAACAATGAACAATGGTCTGTGAGATGCACCACGCATCACGCACCACGCACCACGGGACGCGCATCGCTCCCTTCAATTGAGGAGGCAGCATGTCCAAAATCGTCGGCATTGACCTGGGCACCACCAACTCTGTATGCGCAGTGATGATCGGCGGCGAGCCGGTCGTCATCCCCAGCGCAGAGGGCGGGCGGCTGTTCCCTTCCGTCGTCGCGGTCAACCCCAAGACCGGCGAGCGGATGGTGGGGCAGGTGGCCAAGCGGCAGGCCATCGTCAACCCCGAACATACGATTTTCTCCATCAAGCGCTTCATGGGCCGCAAGTTCGACGACCCGGAGGTGCAGCGCGCCCTGCGCGTGGTCCCCTACAAGGTCACTGCCGCCCCGAATGGCGACGTGCGCGTGTGGATGGGGGATCAGGAGTATTCCCCGCCGGAGATCTCGGCGATGATCCTGCAGAAGATCCGCGCGGATGCCGAGGCCTACCTGGGCGAGCCGGTCACGCAGGCGGTGATCACCGTTCCGGCTTACTTCAACGACAGTCAGCGCCAGGCGACCAAGGACGCCGGCAAGATCGCTGGCCTGGAAGTGTTGCGCATCATCAACGAGCCCACCGCTTCAGCGCTGGCCTACGGCCTGGGTGAACGGCGGGACGAGATCATCGCCGTCTATGACCTGGGCGGCGGCACGTTCGATATCTCCATCCTCGATGTCGGCGACGGCGTGTTCGAGGTCAAGGCCACCAACGGTGATACCTTCCTCGGCGGTGACGACTTCGACCAGCGGTTGATGGACTACGTGGCGGAGGAGTTCAAGAAAGAGAGCGGAATTGACCTGCGGCAGGACCGTCAGGCGTTGCAGCGCCTGAAGGAGGCCGCGGAGAAGGCCAAGATCGAACTCTCTTCGATGCTGGAGACGGAGATCAACCTGCCTTTCATCACCGCCGATCAGACGGGGCCCCGTCACCTCCAGATGCGGATCACCCGCGCCCTGCTGGAGCAACTGGTAGATGACCTGATCCAGCGCTCGCTCGGCCCCTGCCGCCAGGCCCTGGCCGACGCGCGCCTGAAGCCCTCCGACATCCGCCAGGTCATCCTGGTAGGCGGACAGACGCGCATGCCCGCCATCCAGCGTCTGGTGGCCGAATCCTTTGGCCGTGAGCCGCACAAGGGGGTCAACCCTGATGAGGTTGTCGGCGTGGGCGCGGCGATCCAGGCGGGCGTGCTGGCCGGCGAGGTGAAGGATGTCCTGCTGCTGGACGTCACGCCGCTGACGCTGAGCGTCGAGACGCTGGGCGGTGTGGCCACCCCGTTGATCGAGCGCAACACCACCATCCCGACGCACAAGGGGCAGATCTTCTCCACCGCCACCGACGGTCAGACACAGGTGGAGATTCACGTCGTGCAGGGGGAGCGGCCGATGGCGGCGGACAACAAGAGTCTGGGGCGCTTCATCCTGGACGGCATACCGCCCGCACCGCGCGGCGTCCCACAGATCGAGGTGGCCTTCGACATTGACGCTGACGGCATCCTCAAAGTCTCTGCCAGGGACAAGGCGACAGGCCGGGAGCAATCCATGCAGATCATCCCCTCCAGCGGCCTGACGGAGGAGGAGGTGGAGAAAATGGTGCGCGAGGCGGAGGTGCACCGCGAGCAGGACCGCCAAAAGAAGGACGTTGCCGAGGCGCGCAACCTGGCCGATTCGACCATCTACTCCGCCGAAAAGTTCCTGCGCGAGATGGCGGCGCAGATTCCCGCCGACGCCGCTGCCAACCTGCAGGCGAAGATCCAGGCCACCCGCGAGGCGCTTGCCAGCGATGACGCGGCACGCATCCGCCAGCGGCTGACGGAACTGAACGAGGCCTTCCAGGGCGTGGGCGCGCAGATGTACGCCCAGGGTGGTGCGCCTGCTGCCGGGCCGGGAGATACGCCCTCCCAGGGTGACGTCATTGACGGCGAGGTCACGCAGACTTCTGATGCCTGACAGGCATCGGAAGTCTAAGGGTGGGGTATGGACACCAAGCGCGATTACTACGAGGTCCTGGGCGTAGATCGCTCCGCCACGGTGGAGGAGGTCAAACGGGCTTACCGGCGGCTGGCCCGCCAGTACCACCCCGACGTCTCCGACGCTCCCGACGCCGAGACGCGTTTCAAGGAGATCAACGAGGCCTATCAGGTGCTCTCCGACCCCGAGAAGCGGGCGGCCTATGACCGCTGGGGACATGCCGGCCTGAGTGGTGCGCAGGGAGTGGAGTGGGGCTTCCGCGACCCGTTCGACATCTTCGAGGAGTTCTTCGGCGGGCTGACCGGCTTTGGCTTCCGCACGACCCAACGGCGCGGCCCGCAGCGTGGCGCAGACCTGCGATATGACCTGCGCCTGACTTTCGAGGAAGCGGTCTTCGGCTGTCAGAAGGAGATTGAGGTCACCCGCCGCGAGGTCTGCCCGGAGTGCAAGGGCAGCGGCGCCGAGCCGGGCACCAATCCGGTGCGCTGCGCGGAGTGCAACGGCACCGGTCAGGTGCGACAGGTGCAGCGCTCGATCTTCGGCTCCTTCGTCAACGTGACCACCTGTCCGGTCTGCCGCGGAGCGGGAGAGACGATCCCCATCCCTTGCCGTCGCTGTGATGGCACGACTCGCGTCTTCAACACTCGCCGTCTGCAGGTGACGATTCCCGCTGGCGTGGACACGGGCACGCAGGTGCGTCTGGCCGGGGAGGGGGAACCGGGCGAGCACGGTGGTCCGCCGGGCAACCTCTACGTGGTGTTGGACGTGGAACCTCACCCCCATTTCCGGCGTCGCGGCGACGACCTGTTGCTGGAGATGACCGTCAACGTGGCCCAGGCGGCGCTGGGGGCGACCATCACCGTGCCCACGCTGGAAGGGGAGGAGAAGGTTGAGATTGCCCCCGGCACGCAGGCGGGCACCCTCCTGCGCCTGCGTGGACGGGGCGTGCCGCACCTGCGGCGGAACGGCCGCGGCGACCTGCTGATCCTGGTGCGGGTCGAGGTGCCGACTAAACTCTCCCACGAGCAGCGCGACCTGTTCAAGCGGCTTGCGGCGACCCTCGGCGGCGAGTCGGTGGTGCAGGTCAAGGAGCCAACGCTCTTCGACCGCCTGCGTGAGGCGCTGGGATTGTAGGCTGGACGGAGCACGGACGACAGACCACAGACCACAGACGACGGACCACGGACGATCGTGGTCTGCCATCCGAGGTCTGTCGTCTGTCGTCCGTCGTCTGTCATCCGTGGTTTGTCGTCCGTGGTCCGTGGTCCATGAAATGGCTTGAGGTCCGTGTAGAGGCCAGCAGCGAAGCGGCGGAGGCGGTGGCGGAGGTGCTCTCACGCTTCGCGCCACAGGGCGTGGCCATCGAGGCCGGCCCGAAGGGGCTTGCTGTCGGCCCGGTGACGGTGCGCGCTTACCTGGCCGCCGATGCTGACCTCCCCCGCCGCCGTCGGCAGGTCGAAGAGGCGCTGTGGCACCTGGGCCAGATTCTCCCCATACCCGACCCCGTCTTCCAGCCCGTAGAGGAGAGTGATTGGGCGGAATCCTGGAAGAAGCACCTGCGCGTCCTGCACATCGGCTCGCGGGTGGTGGTTCGTCCGTCCTGGCTCTCCTATAACCCCCGACCAGAAGAGGTGGTGATCACGCTGGATCCCGGCATGGCCTTCGGCACGGGGCTGCACCCCACGACGCGCATGTGCCTCGAGGCGCTGGAGAGGCACCTGCGCCCTGGCATGCAGGTGCTCGACCTGGGCACGGGTTCGGGCATCCTGGCCATTGCGGGGGCGCTCCTGGGCGCGGAGATGGTGCTGGCGGTGGACAATGACCCTCAGGCGGTGGCCGTGGCGGCGGAGAACGTGCGGCGCAACGGCGTGGAGGGGCGCGTGCGGCTGCTGCACGGCTCACTGGCCCAGGCCAGCGGTCGGTTCGACCTGGTGCTGGTCAACATCCTGGCACAGGTGATCGTGGAGATGGCGGAGCAGGGGTTGGGGGAGCGGCTTGCCGAGGATGGACGGCTGGTGCTGGCCGGCCTGCTCGACACCCAGGAGACGGAAGTCACCGCTGCGCTGACACGCGCCGGGCTGGTCGTCGTCGAGCGGCGGCAGGTGGAGGACTGGGTGGGTCTGGTGGCCGGGATGCGCTGATTACGGGGTCATTTGGACGGACCCCGAAGCAGTTCGCCGATGTAGACCTCGAACGGCCTAACCGTCAGTCGTGACAGGTCTTCCGCGGTCGGCTGGCGTCTGGGGTGTGAGAAGAGCGTGCGCACCTGCCCCGTCAGGCCCAGGTGAACCGCCTGAGGCTGGTCGGACATGTTCAGCACCACCAGACAGGACTGTCCGCCCGACGGTTCGCGGCGCAGGAAAGCCAGCACCTCCTCTGAGTCCTCGGCCAGTGGCAGGTAGTCCCCGTTCACCAGCGCCGGGTTCTCCCGCCGCACGCGCAGCAGACGCCGGTAGTCGCTGAGCAGGGAGTCGGGGTCGGCGGACTGGTCGGCCACATTCACCCCGTGCATCGCGTTGGGGTTGACCGGCAGCCAGGTGCGCACATCGGGCGGGCTGAAGCCGCCGTTGGCGTCGCCCGCCCATTGCATGGGCGTGCGGCATTTGTCACGCCCCATCCGCGCGGCGAGCGCCGTCGCTTCCGCCTTGCCCATCCCGAACAGGTTGACTGCGCTCTCGTAGATGTTGAGCGACAGCCGGTCGCGGAACTGTTCGACATCCTCCAGCAGCAGGTCGGTCATGCCGATCTCCTCGCCGTAGTAGAGCACCGGCGTGCCGCGCAGGGTGAGCACCAGCGCCAGTCCGATGCGTGCCCACGCCGCGTCGTTGCGCCCGTCCCCGAAGTGGCTGAGGAAGCGTGAGGAGTCGTGGTTGCCCAGGGTGTTGCACGGCCAGGCGGCGGGAGGGAGCGTGCTCAGGCGCTCCGCCTGGTTGGCGCGCACCCAGGCGGGCGTGAGCCGTTCGGTCTTCATCAGCGGGAAGTTGAAGACCAGGTGCAGTTCATTCGTGCCGTCCCCGTAGTAGGCGATCTCCTCAGTCTCGCCGAGCAACACCTTGTCCGGGTACTCGTCCACGACCGCCCGCAGTTCTTGCATCAGTTCGTGCATGCCGGGCTGGTCCACCTGATGTTCGTACATGCGCTTCCACTGCTCGTCTATCCAGGACTGCTCCTCGGCGGTACGCGCGTTGAGCGAGGCAAAGACCAGTTCCGCCTGGGAGCGCTCAGCGGTGTGGTCGGGCAGGTCAGGCCGCTCGAAGATGGTGCCGATGGCGTCCAGGCGGAAGCCGTCCACGCCGCGCTCCAACCAGAAGCGGGCCACATCGAACATTCGCCGCTTCACTTCGGGGTTGCGCCAGTTCAGGTCGGGCTGTTCCTTGAAGAAGTAGTGATAGTAGTACTGGTCGCTGGCGGGGTCGTACTCCCAGGCGGAGCCGCCGAAGGCCGAGAGCCAGTTGTTCGGCGGGCCCCCATTCCGGCCGTCACGCCAGATGTAGAGGTCGCGCTCCGGGCTGTTGCGGCCGGAACGGGAGGCGAGGAACCACGGGTGCTGGTCGGAGGTGTGGTTGAGCACCAGGTCGAGGATGACGCGCAGGCCGCGGCGGTGAGCCTGGTCGAGGAAGTGTTGGAACTCCTCCAGCGTGCCGTACTCCGGGGCGACGCCGGTGTAGTCGGCGATGTCGTAGCCGCAGTCCACCAACGGTGACGGGTAGTGTGGGGAGAGCCAGATGGCGTCCACCCCCAAATCCTGCAGGTAGTCCAGCCGTGCCGTGAGGCCGGCCAGGTCGCCGATGCCGTCGCCATCGCCGTCGGCGAAACTGCGCGGGTAGACCTGATAGAACACCCCTTTCTGCCACCACTTCAGTTCTTGCATGCCGTGCTCCGTTCGCGTTGGGTCATGGGCCCCCGCCGGGTCTGTGGCCGGGCGGCTTTCAGAGCCATCCCAGGTGCAGTGACCTGGCGGGCCGTATGGCGGGAGTATAACACATTGCGCCGGGATGGGGAAGGGGGAGGGTAAGGCAGTCACACTTGCGAAACGAGGGGAGCGTGGTATCATCTTCTTGGAGGTCACCGTATGCCCAACCGCCTGGCGAACGAGACCAGCCCATATTTGCTCCAGCATGCCGACAACCCCGTTGACTGGTATCCCTGGGGTGAGGAGGCGCTGGAGAAAGCCCGTCGTGAGGACCGGCCGATTTTCCTCAGCATCGGCTATGCTGCCTGTCACTGGTGCCACGTCATGGCTCACGAGTCCTTTGAGGATCCGCAGACGGCGGCGATCCTCAACGAACACTTCGTCAGCATCAAGGTAGATCGGGAGGAGCGGCCCGATCTGGACGACATCTACATGCAGGCAGTCCAGGCGCTGACGGGCGGTGGCGGCTGGCCGATGAGCGTCTTCCTGACTCCCGACGGCCGCCCTTTCTTCGGCGGCACCTACTTCCCGCCGGAGCCGCGCTACGGCATGCCCGCCTTCCGTGATATCCTGCTGGCTGTGGCCGATGCCTGGCGCCACCGACGGGCTGCTCTCCTGGATGGCAGCGCCCGCCTGACCGAAGCCCTTCAACCTCCCAACCTGCAACCTGAAACCCTGCAACCTGAAACCCTTCTTCCTGCCATCCAGTCTCTCGCCCGCGATTTCGACCCCCATCATGGCGGTTGGGGCGGCGCGCCGAAGTTCCCCCAGCCGATGACGTTGGAGTTCCTGCTGCGCTACCACCACGTCACGGGCGACGCTCAGGCACTGAGCATGGCCGTCCGTTCGCTGGAGAGCATGGCCCGCGGCGGCATCTATGACCAGTTGGGCGGCGGGTTCCACCGTTATTCTGTGGACGACCGCTGGCTGGTGCCGCACTTCGAGAAGATGCTCTATGACAACGCGCAACTGGCCCGCGTCTACCTCCACGCCTGGCAGGTGACCCAGACACCGCTCTTCCGCGACGTCGCTCAGGAGACCCTCGACTACGTCCTGCGGGAGATGACCGATCCGGCGGGCGGATTCTACGCCACGCAGGATGCCGACAGCGAGGGGGAGGAGGGCAAGTTCTTCCTGTGGACGCCAGCGGAGGTTCGGCAGGTGTTGGGTGAGGAGGCCGACCGCTTCATGGCCGCCTACGGTGTGACCGGGCAGGGCAACTTCGAGGGGCGGAACATTCTCACCTTTGTCGGCCCCCTGGAGGAGCGGAAGGACTGGGCCCAAGCCCGCGAACGACTCTTTTCCGTCCGCCAGCATCGTGTCCCCCCTGGGCGCGACGACAAGGTGCTGACCTCGTGGAACGGGCTGATGCTGGCGGCATTGGCCGAGGCGGCCCGGACATTGCGCCAGGATGACTATCACGTCGCGGCGGTGCGCGCTGCGGACTTCCTTCTTCACCACCTGCGGCGTGCCGATGGCCGGTTGTGGCACGTCTGGAGAGATGGCCAGGCCAGGATCAACGGCTATCTGGAAGATTACGCGGACCTGATGGAGGGCCTGTTGGAACTGTACCAGACCACCTTCGAGCCGCGTTGGTTTGTCGCTGCCCAGGAATTGGCCGAGGTGGTGCTGGCCCGCTTCAGCGCTCCCGATGGCGGCTTCTTCGACACCAGCGATGACCACGAATCGCTGATCGTCCGACCGCGCCAACTGCAGGACAACGCCACACCTTCGGGTGGGGCGATGGCGGCCACGGCGCTGCTCCGTCTGGCGGGGCTGGCGGCTGAGCCGCGCTTCGCGGAGGCGGCCCGGGCGGCGCTCTCCTCAATGCAGCCGCTGCTGTCCCGCTATCCCCTGGGTTTCTCCCAGTGGTTGATCGCCCTGCAGTACGACCAGGGCCGGCCACGGGAGGTCGCCATCGTCGGAGATCTTCAGGATGATCGGACGCGGGCGCTTCTGGATGCTTACCTCTCCGGCTACCGCCCACATCAGGTTGTGGCTGTCGGAACAGAGGGAGAGGGGGTGCCACTGCTGCGGGGCCGTCACTTGGTGGATGGCCGGCCAGCGGCCTATGTCTGTGTGGATGGGACCTGTCGTCCGCCGGTGACAGAGCCGGTATAGGCCCGTGCGGTGAAGGCCGAAGGCCGCAGGCTCACAGAGGTGACTTCCGGTCACCGCCTGAGGAGTCACGGAGAAGAGGATGGGCGAGGAAAGCCAATTTGAGGCGTATGAGTCGCCGGGCGCCGTGGCGCGCTGGAAGGTGCTGCTGGCCTTGTCCAGCCTGTCCCTGGCGGTCGGTGTCATGCTGGTAGCGAGCGTTGTGGTGACGGCGCTGTCATCGCCCGCGGCTCCCACCTTCACGCCTGCCCCTTCTCCCACTTTGGCGAACCTCCCTGAATTGTTCGCCCTCCCTGCCGCGGGCGGGCCGGGGACGACGGTCGCGGTGAGCGGCGCCAACTGGTCGCCGTCGGACACGGTCTACATCTACCTGGTGGACCCGACCGGCGTGCAGCCGGAGTACCCGGTGGCTTCCTCGATTGTGGAGGCGGATGGGCGCTTCACGGCCTCATTCGTCTTTCCCTATGCCTCTCCCTGGGCGACCATGCCCTCTGTCCTGCTGACCGCCGTCTCGACGACGACAGGGCAGCGGGTCGAGACGACGTTCGCGGTGCTCCAGCCCACTTTGTCGCCCCCCTCGCCTCCTGCCTCGGTGACCCCCCTCGTCACTGTGCCTCCGATAGTCATCCCCACCTTCACGCCTCTGCCGGTGTCCACCCCCTCTCCGACGGGGTGGCGCGGAGAGTACTTCAACAACCGTGTGCTGATGGGGGCCCCGGTACTGGTGCACGACGACGCCACGCTCGACTTCAACTGGGGACAGGCCTCTCCCGCGGTCAGCCTGTCCGCCGACGACTTCTCGGCGCGCTGGACGCGCACGATGCTCTTCGAGGAGGGGTTGTACCGCTTCCACGCCCTGGTGGATGACGGCGTGCGGCTGTATGTGGACGGCGCGCTGGTGATTGACGCCTGGAGCGATGGCTCCCGGCGTGAGGTGACCGGCGACGTGCGGCTCACACCCGGCAACCACAGCCTGCGGGTCGAGTACTACGAGCACGTCGGAGAGGCCTCGCTTCGGGTGTGGTGGGAGAAGGTCGCCACCTACCCCGACTGGCGCGGCGAGTACTGGCCGAACCGCAACCTGGAAGGGGCCTCAACGCTGGTGCGCAACGACGTCGTGCTGGATTTCGACTGGGGGCTGAACGCGCCTGCGCCTGGCCTGCCTGCCGACGACTTTTCTGTCCGCTGGACTCGCCTGGCCGATTTCGAGATGGGTACCTACCGTTTTCACCTGCTGGTGGACGACGGTGCGCGGCTGTGGGTGGACGGGCAGCCGGTCCTGGACTCCTGGCAGGACGGCAGTGTGCGCGAACTGACCGCCGACCTGGCCCTGACCCAGGGCCTGCACAGCCTGCGCGTGGAGTATTACGAGCACGCCGTGCAGGCGCGCCTTTCCCTCTGGTGGGAGCGGCTTGTCTCCCCCGCCTATCCCGATTGGCGGGGCGAGTACTGGTCGAACCGGGAGTTGCGCGGCAACCCGGCGCTGGTGCGCAATGACCGGCAGATTGACTTCCGCTGGGAGACCGGTAGTCCGGCGACAGGGCTGCCGGTGGACGATTTCTCGGTGCGTTGGAGCCGCGAGGCGGACTTCTCGGCTGGCCAGTATCGCCTCTTCGCCCGGGCGGATGACGGTGTCCGTGTGTATGTGGATGAGACGCTGGTGTTGGACGAGTGGCACGACAGCGACGGCAGTCGCACCTACATGGTGAACCTGCTGTTGCGCGATCGGCATCGCGTGACGGCGGAGTACTACGAGCGCACCGGCAAAGCCAGCGTGCAGGTCTGGTGGGAGCGCGTTGGCGACTGGCCCACCCCCACGCCCTCTGCTACCCCTCCGGCCACGCAGGCGCCCACAGCCACCTCAACCCCCACGGCTATGCCCACGTCCACGCCCACCCCGACGTCTGCCGCTACACCCACGTCCACGCCCACCCCGACGCCGTCTGTGGTGGCTTCGGCCACGGCTACGCCTGCCGGGACGGTGCCTCCGACGGCTACGCCTGTGGTGGTGCCCACCGCGACGGTGACGCCTGCTGCCACGATCGGTGTGACCGTCACCGCGACGGTCACGCCCACCGTCGCGCCGACGGCGACCTTCACGCCCACGGCCACGCCGGTCGAACCGGCTGGTGTCTGGATCAGCGAGATCCTGCCCTTTCCTTCTGCCGTGGATTGGGATGGCGACGGCGCAGTGGATGCGCAGGACGAGTGGATCGAACTGCACAACACCACCGCGTTGACGATCAGCCTGGAAGGGTGGTTCCTGGGCAGCGTGGAGGGGGGTGGCATGCTACACCGCTTCCCCGCCGGCACGCAGATCGGGCCGCAGGGGTATCTGCTCCGCTTCCGCCGCCAGACGGGGGTCATACTCGCCGACGGCGGCGACAGGGTGGTGCTCCTGGGGCCGACGGCGGCGCTGGTGGATGTGGTGACGTTTGCGGCGCTGCCGGCTGACGCCAGCGTCAGCCGGGATGACAGCGGCGGCTGGCATACCGATTGGCCGCCGAGCCCCGGTGGGCCTAACGCAGCGGCGGTGGAGGGGCTACAGGCGGCCCCGCCGACACCGACACCGACGCCCACGCCCACGCGGGTGCCAAGACGCTGGCCCTGGCCGCGCCGCTTCGGCCACTGAGCGAGGAAGGGCTGGCGGTTCCGAGGATCGCCGGTTCAGATCCGGCGGGAGGGCATGAGGGCAGCGCTTCGTCTCTTGACTTATCTCCGATTTGGCGTATCCTGATAGAAGCCACCTGTTGGACGGAGGCTGGAGATGCAGGACGACCCGTTTGCTGATGTTCCTGACTGGCTCAAAGAGTTACAGGCCCCCCCCACGCGGGAGGAACTGATGAGGAGTGCGCCGTTGCCTGAGGTGCAGGCGCCGGGCGAGGTCTCATCGGAGGGCGGTGGTCTGCTTGAGGGATTGCGGGAGCAGGCGGTGCAGGCCGATCGTGAGCAGCGGCGCGCCGCGCGCCGCGCGCAGGCGACGGGCCTGCGCGGGCTGGCTCCCTGGCAGCGGTTCGTCCTGGCATTGCTGCTTTTCCTGGACGTTGCCCTGCTGGGTTGTATGTGCCTGGTGATGACCCAGCGGGTCGTGCCGTTCCCGTAGTGTGATTCGCTCATGTAGCCAGCCACACCCGGAACCGCCGTTCCTCCCACACGACCTCAACCCGGCGGAAGGCCGCTTCCAGCCAGGGCGCGTAGGGGAGGAAGCGGTTCGCCACCAGGTAGAGCCGTCCCCCAGGCCGCAGCAGGCGCGCCGCGGCGGCGATGAACCGCTGGGCGCCGCTCCGCTCGGTGGCGATGTCCTGGTGGAAAGGGGGATTGGTCGCCACGACGTCGAAGGAGCCGTCGGGCAGGTCAGCGCCGCAGTCGCTCAGGCGTACCTCGGCGTTGACGATACCGTTGGCGGCCAGCGTGCGCCGGGCAGCCTCTACCGCTCGCAGGTCCACGTCCACCAAAACCGCCCAACCGTCGCGTGCGCGGCGCGCCGCCGTCACCCCGATCAGCCCGGTGCCGCAACCCAGGTCGAGCACGCGCTCCGCCGGGCGGATCTCCATCGCTGACACCAGCGCTGCGGTACCCTCGTCCAGCCGGTCCCAGGCGAAGACACCCGGTTTGCCCGCCACTGTTGTCTCGACGCCATCCAGCAGGACGGTGTGGGTGGTGTAGGTGGGCTGTGGCAGGGGAAAGTCTGCGCCCGGCGGGCGCACGGCCAGGGCCACGTGGTAGCCCTTCTTCTGGCGGATCACCCCGCAGTGGCCGAAGAGGGCGCGGGCGATCTGCACGGCGCCGTGTACTCCCGCCTGGCGGTGCGCGACGAAGGTGAGCCGCCCACCGGGGCGCAGCACCGCTGCGGCCCCGCGTAGCAGTTCCTCCTGCACCTCTCGCTCGCGCGGCAGGTGACAGAGCACCTGGTCGAATGAGGCCGGTTCCAGGCCGGCGCACCCGTCGCCCAGGCGGACCTCGGCGTTGGTGATGCCGTTGGCCGCCAGCGTCTCCTGGGCGCAGGCCACCGCCGCCGTGTTGCAGTCCACCAGCAGCGCCCAGCCCTGCGGGACTGCCCGCGCCACCGCTGTGCCGATCACCCCCGTGCCGCAGCCCAGATCGAGGACGCGGTCGTGTGGGGTGACTTCGGTCACCTCCAGCAGGGCCGCGGTGCCAGGGTTGACCCCCTCCCACGACCAGACGCCGGGGCGTCCGATAACCGTCAGCCCAGCAGTCCCAACCATCCCGCGACCGTGGCCCCCGCACCGACCATGTTGAGGGCGATGGGCAGCAGCAGCACGCCCATGCAGTTCATCCGCCGCGAGCCCCACAACACCGGGATCAGGCCGATGCCGGTGGCGACAGCGCAGATGAGCAGGCTGTTCAGTCCGGCGCGCAGGGCGGAGGCGGCAGTTCCCCCGCCGGCCCACTCCCCCAAGGCCGGCGCCCCGGCCACGATGAGCAGCAGGATCAGCAGCGTCCCTAGGCTGATCCAGCGGTAGTGGACCCTGGCGGTGATGCGGATCATCAGTCGGGTCATCAGTAGCAGCAAGAAGAAAGAGACCACTCCCGTCACTACCACGGCCGCCACCGCCAGGTAGTAGGTCTGCGGGGTGTAGGCGCTCCACAGGGTGCTCAGCATCCAGGCCATGCCGCCGCGGGTGAGGTGCAATCCGGGCACGAAGAAGAGCAGGAAACCGCCCACGTAGTACACCACCTTCGAGGCCCCCTGGGAGATGATGAACAGCCGGTCGTCCCGCTGCGCGGTGGCGTGGCCAGCGATGAAACCGCCGATGCCGCCGGTGACCACCGGAAAGAAGGCGGCGAACAGCCCGCCCAACGTTCCGGCGAAGACGCCGCGCAGCACCAGTCCGGGCGTGGCGTCCACGCTGCGGGCGATGAACTGCGGCGGCAGTTCGACGCGCGCCAGCAGGTTCTGGAGGATCCACGGCACGGCGAACAGGCCGACGAAGGCCGGCAGCAGGTTCTGGTAGGCGGAGTTGACCGGTAGCAGCGACCGGTACATCAGGACGAAACCCAGCAGGCCGGACAACAGGAAGGTCGCCAGGCCAGCGGTCAGGCTACGCCAGCCGTCCCACCAGCGGCGCAGCCCCGCCGGGGCGCGGTCGCTGCCCTTGGGCCACTCGCTGATGAGCATGAAGGCAATGACGGTCCACAGGATCCACGGCAGATGGCGCTGGAGGATGGTGCGCAGGGCGGGGAAGAGAACGGGCGCGACAGGGGTCAGCAGGGCCAGGACGGCAATCCCGCCCAGGCTGCCCAATCCGGTCAGCACCACTGCTTCATAACCGCGCTGCTGCATCAGGTACTTCTGTCCGGGCAGGACGACGAAGACGGTGGAGTCGTCGGGAGCGGAGAGGAAGATGCTGGGGATGGTGTTGAGGACGGCGTAGGCGGTGACCAGCCCCAGGAAGAGCATCGCCAGGTGTTGCGGCGGGACGAGTGGCCCCAGGGCGACCGTACCCAGGATGAGAAAGCCGGCTACGTTGTAGATGTGCAGCGCCGGCACGAGTGAGAGCAGCGAGGCGACCAGCGCGCCGACCAGGGCGAACGACAATCCGAGGCCTGCTTCTGCTAGCGACATGGGGTTACCTCAGCGTGAAACGTGAAACGTAAAACGTAAAACGTAAAGCGTGAAGCGTGACATGTGTTTTCTTGCCTCTATTCCACGACCACATCGTAGGGCAGCGTGGGTTGGATCTCCAGCGTGCCCCGGTAGATGGTGACGGTGCCGACGGCGCGCACCCGGCTGCCTGGCGTGCCCAATGCGGTGTTGTTGGGGATGCGGTCGAGCACGTTGCGCCAGATGAAAAGGACGATCTCATTCGTGCCATCCCCCAAGACTACCTGGACGGCGCTCTCGAAGCCGCTGACGCGCACGATCTCTCCCTCAACCATCACCCGTTGCCCCTCGTGGGCCGGACTGAGTTCGCCGATGTGGAGGATGGGCGCCTGGGGACCGGCCGGCTCCAATACCTGCACTCCGCCGCCCCACGACGGCTCGATCTGCAATTCCCCTTCGTACTGCCCCACGGTGCCGGTCACGCGCACCCGCGCCCCCACGTTCAGCCCGGCCCGGTCCCAGCAGTCGTCGTAGACGTTGTGCCACATCAGCAGCACCACCTGTCCGGTGCCATCGTCGAGGGTAAACTTGAAGCCGCTGGAAAAAGAGGCGGTGGCGATCACCGTCCCGCCTACCGTAACCTCCTGGCCGACCATGCCGGCCAGCATGCCGATGGGGGTCAACGGGATGACCGTCTCGGTCGGGGTGGCGGCGGGGGTGGGGGAGGGGGCTGTAGTCGGCGAGGCGGTCGGTGTCGGAGAAGGAGTGGAGGATGGGGCCGCTGTGGGCGGGAGAGGGGTGGGGCAGGGCGTGGCGGCCTCCGGCGGATGCGTGGGCGGCAGGCTCACCGGCCTGGCGGTGGGGGTGGCCTGCTGCGCCGCACCGCCGCACCCGGCGGTCAGCAGGATAGCCATCACAGCCAGCAGAGAGAACCTCTTCATGCTCACCTCCCGGTCTCCGTGTCTCCGTGTCTCTGTGTCTCTGTATCTCCGCGTCTCCGCATCTGCTGCACCTTTCCCTGGAGTTCCTTGAACTGTTCTGTCTCCGTGATCGCTGCCACCTGGCGCGCCCGCTTCACCTCGTCAATCTCGATCCGCAACTGGCGAATCTGGGAGTGGAGTTCAGACTCCCGTGTCTGTACCTGCTGCGCCATACGGTCGAAGACGCGAGCCAGCCGTCCCAGGTCGTCGCGACGGGAGGCTTCCGCGGACAGTTGCTCGGAGCGGTACCCGCCCTGTTCCAGCGCCACAGCGGCCTGAATGAGACGGCCGGTGGGCTGGCTGATCCCCCAGGCCAGCCGCAACGCCACGCCGAGCGCCAGCAGCCCAACCAGTATCACGGCAGCGATCAGGTAGCCGCGCGTCTGGCGGGTGATGGCGGCGATCTGGGCTGCTGTCTCACGGACCGGACGGTGGAACTCGTCAATGTAGGTCGTGGCGGCCACGCGCAGGGGGGTACCGGTCACGGGTACGCAGCACATGTACTTGTCGCGGATGACGCCGTCGCCGTTCTGCCAGGCGTAATAGCCGCAGGAGACCGTCCCGTCCAGGCTGGCCTCCATAATGGCCCAGAAGGCCGGAAGCGAATCCGCCAGGCTGTGCATGTCGCTGCCAACGATGGCCGGATTGACGTGGAAGTGGGTGATGGCGTCGCTGTCGAACACCGCCGTGTAGCCGGTCTCCCCCACCGGCTGAACGGCGATGGCTGCCAGGTCCGCATCGCCCTCCAACTGCGCTGCCGGCCATTCCAGGCGGTCGGGGTGGGCGGCCAGATACAGCCCCACCTGGGCCGCGACGTCCTCCGCCCGCTGGCGAATGGCCATCTCGCCCAGACGGTTGAGCGCCGCTGTGCTCTGCTCCAGAGCCAGATCGCCGACCCGTTCCGTGGCCTCCAGGCTGGCGACGCTGAGGGCAACCAGCGGGAGGATGGAGACGGTCAGGAAGGAGAGCACAAGCCGGGTGGTGATCTTCATCTTATTCCTCCAGCAAGACGACATCCGTTGGCAGAGGGGGGACCAGTTCCAGGGCGCCGCGGTATTCCTGAACCTTGCCAGTGACCTGCACCCTCGCGCCGGGCTGCAGCCTCTCTCGAGCCGACAGGCGCTGGTAGATGTCGTCCCACACCACCACCTGTATCTCACTTGTGCCGTCGTTTATCCACAACCACTGCCCTCGGGAGAAGGGCTCAGCGCGGGTGATGTTGCCGACCACCGTCACCGTTGCGCCCACGTCAGCAGCGCCGAGTGTGGCGATCTGCCGTGCGGGCGGCAGAGTCTCCCCGGCGGCCAGCACCGTCACGTCTATTGGGCGCTGCGGGAGTACCTCCAGCGCGCCGCGGTAGATAGAGACCTCGCCCATCACCCGCGCCTGCGCTCCGGCGGTCAGCGGCGTGGTAATGGGCAGGCCGCTGTAGATGTCCTGCCAGAGGAGCACGGTTATTCTGCCTGTGCCGTCATCCAACCCGAACTTGACGCCAGCCGAGAAGGGGTCCACCTCGGTGACTCTGCCCTCGACGATCACCATGCGCCCGGCGTCGGCTGTGCTGAGGTTGCCGATGCTCACCCCCTCGGCCACGGGCACTTCTTCCGCCAGAAGCCGCACATCCACCACCGAGGCGGGCACCAGTTGCGGGGTATCGCGGTAGAGCGAGACGGCGGCGGTCACCTCCACTGACTGGCCCATCTCCAGGGGGAGGAGCGCGCCGGTCAGCGCCTGCAGGCTTTCATCCACGGCCACGTCTATCGTGCCGCTGGCGTCGCGCAGAGTGATGAGGGTGAGCCCCTCGTACGGGGTGCTGACCGCCCACACCTGTCCACGCACCTGCACGCGGCGGAACTGGTCATCGGCGGTGATGGAGCCGATCTCCCGCGGCTCCGCATCGGGCCTCACGATCCGCAGGTGCTCAGGCACGTTGAGGGTCATGGCCACGTTGTCCTCGCGCACGCGCAGCGTGCCGGCGACGGAGACGCGGTCGCCCAGTGCGGGGAGATTGCTGGCGGCGCGCAGCGCTTCGCTCTGCTGTCGGTAGACGTTGACGCGCATCTCGGCGCCGCTGCCGTCCCCGACGGTGAAGGCCAGGTAGCCGGACTCCTCGTCGAAGGTGGGGCTGCGCACCACCCAACCCTCCACGCGGACGTAGGCCATGTTCATCGTCGCGCCGGCCTGGTCAACGGAGATGACGGGGGCCTCGGCGCGGACGGCGGCGAACCACAGCGCCGCCAGGCCGACCGTCGCCAGCACGAGCGCGGCGATCTTCACCACGCGGATGGGCAGCCGTCCGCTCAGGCGTGCGCCGCAGTAGGGACAGGCTTCGTAAGGGCCAACATACCGTCCGCAACTGGGACAATGGCTCATGTTCACCTCCCGGGGCGGATGCCCCCAAATATACTCGGAGTGGCGGGTTTGTCCAGTGGAGGTTGGAGCCTTCTTGACATCTTGCCGCAGCAGAGTACACTACAGTTACCATGAACGCCAACAACGCAGCCACATCGTACGTTCCCACGATCAGAGAACTGCCGGCTCAGGAGCGGCCGCGCGAGCGATTGGCGCGGCTGGGCGCGGGGGCGCTTTCGACCGCCGAGCTGCTGGCTATCGTGCTTCACACCGGCAGCGGCGGGGAAAACGTCCTCGCCCTGGCGAGTCGGTTGCTGGCCCGTCACGGCGGGCTGGCTGGCCTGGCGCGCGCCAGCCTGGCTCAGCTGGTGGCGGAAAGGGGGGTCGGTGTCGCCAAGGCGGCGCAACTGCAGGCGGCGCTCGAACTGGGACGTCGCCTCACCCTTGCCGCGCCGGAGGAGCGCCCCCAGATCCGCTCCCCTGGCGACGCCGCCGCGCTGCTGATGGCCGAACTGAGCCACCGCGAGCAGGAGCACCTCTGGGTGCTCTTCCTGGACACGCGCAACCGCGTCCTGGGGGGCGAGTCGGTTTACAAAGGCAGCCTGAACCAGTCGCATGTGCGCGTCGGCGACGTCTTCCGCGAGGCGGTGCGCCGCAACTGCGCGGCGATCATCGTCGCCCACAACCATCCCTCCGGCGACCCCAGCCCTTCGCCGGAGGATGTCAGCGTCACCCGTGAACTGGTCTCTGCGGGGCGACTGTTGGGCATCGAACTCCTGGATCACCTGGTTATTGGCCATCAGCGCTGGGTGAGCCTGCGCGAGCGTGGACTGGGCTTCGAGACGGGAGGCTGAGATGAGCAATGGGTCTGACGAAGCACCACCGCAGGGAGCGCCTCGGGAGCAGTATGAGCGCACCTATCTGCTCCTCCCGCCGCACGCCGATGCGTCGTGGGCGCGTGCGGTGGTGCGGGCCACCTGGGGCAGCCATCGCTTCACCATCGGCGGCAGCGCCGATGACGCTGGTATCGGCGCGCTGGCTTACCGGCGCGTGATCGCCATCAACCCCGCCGATTGGGGAGATGACCTGGCCACCTTCTTCGCCCGTTACTACCCAGGTGTCACCTATATCCCCATCGCTGCCCAGAACCCCTATCAGGTGCAGGGTCGCCTCCTGGCCTTCTGCCTCCGCGAGAGCGGCATCGCCCTGGCCTACCCCACAACCCACCAACCTCGGCAGGTCACCGGCGAGTTCGGCATTGACCGGGGCTCCTATTTCCACAACGGGCTGGACCTGGCCTCTTCCTGGGATCACACCCACGACGAGGCTCTGGCCGCTGCGGACGGGGAGGTGATGGTCGCCGGTCTCAATGCTGCTGAGTCCTGGTTCGGGTACCAGGTCCGCCTGCGCTGCGCCCTGCCCAACGGTCAGTACCTGTGGTTGCGGTATGCTCATCTCAAGCCGCAGGCGGAGGGGGGCATATACGTGGCGGTGGGGCAGCGCGTGACGCGCGGGGAGAGGTTGGGCCGGCCGGACAGTACAGGGCAGAGCACTGGCGATCACCTCCACTTCGACGTCAAGGTGGGGGAGGGGTACGCGGACCCGCAGATGCTGATCGCCTAGCGTGTCGCTGACAGACGACGGACCACAGACGACGGAAAGGAGCATCCGATGGCTGACAACCTGTTGCACAATGGAGACTTTGAGGCGGATTGGTCAGAAGAGCAGTCCCACCGTTGCATGATCTTCCCCACCCAGGGGCAGCCTTATCCGGCTGAGCGGGGCAACATCTTCACTCCGCCGCACTGGACGGTGTGGTTCCTTCACGGCTTGCCCGTACAGCACGACCCCAGCAACACCGTGGGGTGGGCTCAGCCGGAGGTTCGTGACGCCTGGGCCAGCGGCGACCCGCGGCGGGTGCGGGCCGGCCAGAAGGCGGTGCTCTTCTTCACCTTCTTCCGCATCCACGATGGGGGGTTCTTCCAGCAGGTCGCAACCCAGCCGGGCACCCGCCTGCGCCTCAGCGCCTGGGCGCATGCCTGGAGCAACCATAAGGACCCCAACCATCCTGATCTCTATCCTCATCCTGATGACCCGCGCTGGAGCGAGGGACAGGGTGTGGGCTACAACAACTTCTACGCCACCGAGGGCCAGGTCAGCGACGCGGGGGCAAAGAACTTCACTTTCTGGGTGGGCATTGACCCCACCGGCGGCACGAACCCCTACGCCTCGAGCGTGGTTTGGGGACAGGGAGCGCACATCTACAACGCCTATCGGCAGGTGCCGGCGGTGGAGGCGGTGGCGCAGGGCAACACCGTGACGGTCTTCCTGCGCTCGCGGGCGCTGTGGCCCTTCAAGCATTGCGATGCCTACTGGGACGAGGCCATGCTGGAGGTCGTCGCTCCCCCAGCCCAGACGGAAATCGTTTTTGAGCCTGCCGCGCCGCAGGCGGAGGAGACCGTGCAGGCGACGGTCGTCTCGAACCAGCCGTATCAGAACACCGGCCTGCGGGTGAACGATCCCACCGGGGCGACGGTGCCGGTGACCGCTGTGCCTGTCACCCCGCCGGCGGGGCAGTACGCCTGGCGGTGGAGTTTCACCCCTGTTGTGGCCGGGACGCACGCGGTGGTCTTCACCGCCGCCGGTGGGGCGCAACAGCCGCTCAGCACCACCCTCGTTGTCCGGCCGCGGCCCGTCCAGCCGCCGACCGGTCTGCCGCGGGAGCAGTACTCTCGCACGTACGTCCTGCTGCCGCCTCAGGCGGGACCGGAATGGGTGGAAGCGATCCTCGACAGTGGGGCATGGGAGCGGAACCGCTGGACCATCGGCGGCAGCGCCGATGACGCCGGTATTGGCGCGCTGGCGGACAAGACGGTGCTGGCGGTGAACCCGCAGGCCTGGGGAGACGATCTGGCGGCCTTCTTCCGGCGCTACTACCCGGGTACCCGCTACGTCCCCCTCAACGCTGCCACGCCCGCCGAGTTGCGACGCCTGCTGGAGAACCGCTGATCGGTGGCTGGGCGCGGTCAGAGGCCGCGCCCACACCCTCTGCCGACTACTCCTGCGCCAGCAACTCGATATCCGTCACCAGCGCGTCGAACGACCAGCCGGAGGCGTAGATCCAGACTGTCCGGATCTGCGCTGGCGGGCGTTCGAACTCCTCCACCAGGTTGCCGGATTCGAAAGTGTACCAGGTTTGCCCCGGTATCTGCTGGTCCCAATAGGGCAACAGGTCCCCTGCCGCCGCCGGCACGGCGTAGAAGCCGTGATACCAGGAGCGATCCGTGCCCTCCACGTCCTTGTAGTCAATCCGCACCATGATCGGGCATTCGGAGCCCAGAGAGCCGCAACCGGGGAGGCTCTGATTCAGCACCTGGACGTTGAGGTTCAGCACCAGAGAGGTAAAGTCGCGGACATCGTAGTTGACTGCCTGGCGTATGCCCACCTCGGCGTGGCCTTCACCGGTGCGGCTGAAGCGAGCCGTCGAGCGGCCATTGTAGGTTGTCGCCATGACGTTGCCGGCGGGCGCCTGCTGCACATCCTTGTGATAGACCTCCCACTCCGTCCCCAGCGGCGCGTCGAACCGCCCGTTGGTCAGCAGGTTCCGTTCGGCGGGGAGCGTTGGCAGTGTTGTGGCTCCCGTTCGCACGATTGTCCGCTGTGATGCGCCCAGCGAGACGGTCGGGCCGCCGTTGGTGCTGACGGTGGCTTCGCCATCGCGGACGGCCAGTTCAGAGGCCGTCGGGTCCACCCGCGCCTCGTAACTTCCCTCGCTCAGCGTGGCCGCCATGTGAGGGGTGCGGATCTCGACCGTGGTGTGTCGTCCCTGTGCGGCAGAGACGGTGATGCGCGCCCGGCCTGCGGTCATCGCCAGCGTAACCTGATGGGGCAGCGTGCTGGCCCTGAAGCGAGGAGAACGCGCGCCAATGAGGGTCAGGGTGGTGTCGTTGTAAATCTGCACTGCGGCGACCACCGTCGGTTCGTTGCCGGGGGCGTACAGGGTCAACAGGCCCTGCGCGGTGGCATCGGTGGTGATGATGCTGCCTCCTGGCACATCGGAGGTGCTCACCAGGGCGATGACCGGGCCTTGTCCCCCGCGCTGCATCCGCGGTGTGCCCTGCTGCGGCTCCACGAGCGCCTGTTGTCCGACGCGGGCATTGTGGATGACGTAGCGCACGCCGAGGGGAAAGCCAATGGCCGACCCCAGGCAGATGATGAAGGAAATCAGCAGGATAGCCCAGGCCAGCCGTCCGCGGTTTTGGCTCATAAGAAGCGCACCCCGAAGCGGGTGAAGTCTCCACGGGCCGGTTCCCAGTTCGCCTCCACACGCCCGACGCGCGCGGCAGGCGGTCCCTGGTGCAGAAAGGCCAGCAGCTCCTCCAACGCCGGGCGGGGCCCCTCGGCGACGACCTCGACGGTGCGGCCGTCCCGGCAGTTGGCCACCCAGCCGGTCAGGCCGAGGGCGCGCGCGGCCTCGACGGTGGCAGAGCGGAAGTTGACCCCCTGCACCCGTCCCATGACGAAGGCGTGGAGCCGTACATCGGCTCTGTTCTCTTCTTCCATCCTCATATCCTCCACAGAACTGGCCGGCGTTGGTCGAAACGGTGCAGGCCCGCCTGTCGGGCGGCCTGCAATGCCTCGGCGTATTCCTGGGCGGTGATCGGACGATCAAGCGGCGGGAACTGGTGCGCCCGGTAGCAGGGCCGGTACTGATCCATCAGGTTGATGTAGGTCTCCGTGGAGACCTCCTGGGCCAGGAAGCGGGCGATTTCGGCGGTGCCGGCCAACCCACCGGGCAGGACCAGGTGGCGCACCAGCAACCCTCGCTGAGCGATGCCGCGCTGGTCCAGCACCAGGTCACCCACCTGACGGTGCATTTCCTTGACTGCCGCACGGTTGACCTCCGGGTAGTCCTCGACCTGGGAGAGGCGATGGGCCACCTGCGCATCGGCGTATTTCATGTCCGGCATATAGATGTCCACCACGCCGTCCAGCAGGCGCAGCGTCTCCAGCGCGTCATAGCCGCCGGTGTTGTAGACGAGGGGGATGCGGAGGCCCGCTTCCACGGCGTGGAGAAGAGCGGTCAGAATGGCGGGGACGACGTGGCTGGGGGAGACCAGGTTGATGTTATGGCAACCCTGCGCCTGGAGCGCGAGCATCATCGCGGCGATCTCCTCCGGCTCGACGGCCTGGCCGTGGCCGTGCTGGCTGATGTCGGCGTTCTGGCAGTACTGGCAGCGGAGGTTGCACCAGGAGAAGAAGATCGTGCCGGAGCCGTGGGTGCCGCGCAGGGGGTCTTCCTCGCCCATATGGGGGTGGAAACTGGCGACGACGGCCTGGACGCCGGTGCGGCATGCCCCAGTCTTCGCGTAGCGATCAACACCACAGGCGCGCGGGCAGAGATCGCACGCGCGCAGTCGCTCGGCAGCGGCCTGCGCCCTCCGACGCAGTTCCCCGGAGGAGAGAAGGGCCAGGTAGGCGGGGACAGGTTCACTCCTGCTCACCTCGCCGCTCCCGCGGACGCAGCCGGCCGACCATGGGCAGGGCCAGCAGCAGGCTCAGCCCCCACAACAACAGGAAGGGAGTGTTATCGGAAGCCCAGGCCAGCCAGCCGCTCAGGCCCATCAGGCGGGCGCGCCAGGCCAGGTCGAGCCGTTCCGGTGTGGTGTTCAGCGCGCGGCTGATACCCCCCTCGCAGGAGGCTCCGTCGGCGTAGGCGTCCAGCAACGCGCGGATGCCCGCTGTCCCGTATCGGTCGCGGATGAACTGTACCAGGTTGGCTGCCTGCGCGTAGGAGAGGAAGGCACGCTCACGGTTGGCCGGAAAGGGGGCGCATAACTCGCTCAGCGGAATCAACTCCCCCTCGGCGCGGGCTTCGTTCAGGGCGATCTCCAGATCAGGATCGGCGCGCATCTCATAGGTTGTCGCCAACCCCTCGTCCAGCCAGTCGGGGACGTGGGTGTACCCTTCGGCCCCGGTCACCTGATAGACCATCAGGTGGGTCAGTTCATGGGGCAGGTCCCGCTCCAGAGTGCTCAGGGCGCGGCTGTCATAGGGGACGGCCAGCAGGATGACGCCCAGTTCCGGGCGGGCCTGCCCGTTCACCCACTCGCGGCCGGCTATCTCCAGCGCCGCACGCAGGTCGGCGACCGAGGGATAGAGGTAGATGTCCACCCGCTCTGGCGCCGTCGTCTCCAGGTCGTTGACGAGCCGATCCAGGGTGGCGGTGGCCAGGTTGAGCGCTGCGTGGGCGATGACGGGGTCGTCCGCCACCATATGCACCCACAAGGGGCCTGACGGCGTGGAGACCCAATCGAACCGGTTGTCGCTGTACTGGAAGGAGGACGGTTGGGTGGTGAGGGAGTTGCCGGCGCTGTCACGGATCTCCCACCACCAGGTGATCTGGCCGAAGGGCGGAAGCGGAAACTGGCGCAGGTCGCGCTCCAGGCTGGCCTGTAGCGCCGGGGCAGGGGGAATCTCGAGGGGGTGAACCTCGACGTTACCCTGTCCCTGGGGTTGAAGGTACAGGTATACGGCGGTGATGCTGGCCGGGGCGCTGGCTTCGATGCTGAAGGTCGCCTGTTGCCCGAAGGTGTAGGTGTACGAAGTGGAACTGACGGTGATGGGCGGGCTTTCCTGAGCCGCGACAGCCGCGACCATCACGGCTGCGCCCAGAAACGCCCCGACCAGGACCAGGAGTCGTTGCAGGCTGTTTGGTTTCACAGGAGATCCTCGTCCTCGAAGTCTTCCTCCTCTTCCTCTTCCTCATCGAAATCGAAGGGGAGGAGGAGTCCGCCCAGGTCGCCGTGGAGGAACTCCAGTTCACGCAGGGCTTCCCGTGCGGCCTGACGCATCGCCTCGTCTTCCACCTGCGCGCACAGACGCAGGACGCGCCGGGCCTCGTCCCCGCCGATCTGCCCCAGTGACCAGATGGTGGCCTCCCGTACCTCGGGATCGGTGTCGTTCACCAATCGCACCAGCCGGGGGATGGCCTCCTCGATAGCCAGTTCGCCGCAGGCGCGCGCGGCCTCGTAGCGCATCTCGGGATTGGTGGCAGAGAGTTGCTCCAGGACGCAGGAGGCCCAGCGCTCGTCGGCGCTGCGTCCCATGGCGAAGATGGCGCTGACGCGCATCTTCTCGTCGGGGTGTTGGTAGGCGGCGCCGATGAGCGCGGCGACCTCCCGCTTCCCGGAGTAGGCGAGCGATTCCAGCGCGCGTCGCCGCACTTCGGTCTGTTCGTCACTGGTGTGCGCTGTCAGGAGTCCCTGGTAGGCCTGGCGGTAGGGCTGCGGGCGGATCTTGCCCAGTTCGCCCATCAGCACGAAGCGCCCCAGTCCAATGGCCGCAGCCGCGCGCACCTCCGTGGCGGGGTCCTCGCGCAGCCGGGCGAGGAGAAGCGGGATCATGCGGATGTCGTCTTCCTCCCACAACCCGTCCACGGCCACCTGCCGCACCGTCGCGTCGGGGTCTTCCAGGGCCATGCGGAACACCTCGCCGAAGTTGACCTCGAAGTCATCCTCGGCGATCTCCGCCAGGGCGGCAATCGTCCGTTGGCGGGTTTCCAACGGCAGGTCGAACCATACCGCCCGCACCTCGGCCATCTCTTCCTCTTCCAGGTTGGAGAGGTCGTACAGCCGGGCGCGTGGCAGTGACCCGCCGCGCAGTGTGGTGAGCAGGCTTTGCAGGGAGCGTCTCATCGTTGGAACAAGGACCACGGGACGATAGGGTTGACAATGTCTATGGCGATGAGGATGAGCATCAGCGCGACCAGGATCGTCATCCCGATGAGGTGGATTTGCCCCTCCAGTTCGGGGCGTAATCGCCGCCCGCGGACGGCTTCGAGCAGCACGAACGCCGTTCGCCCGCCGTCGAGGCCGGGGAGCGGCAGCAGATTGGTCAACCCCAAGGCCAGGCTGGTGAGGGCGGCCATCTCCAGGGCGTACCACGGCAGTCGCTCCTCGACGCTCTGCTGAAGGGAGAGGGTGAGGACCTGACTGATGCCGACGATGCTGGCGGGGCGCACCTCGTTCGTGCTCACCTCGCCCTGGGCCAGCATTTCCGGCAGTTGGGCGATCATAAGGATGGTGTTCACCAGATACTGTCCCGACTGCGCCATCGCCCGCGGCAGGGGGTAACGGACGAGGCGGGTCGGGTCGTGTTCGACGGACATGTAGATGCCCAGCAGGACCTGGTCGCCCTCCCGGCGCGGGATGGCGCTGAGAGTCAGCGGTGCGCCGTCGCGCTCGAGGGTCAGCGTCAGCGGGCGCCCGGCCGAGGACTGGATGATGGTGTGGAGGAGGTCTACCGCCTCCGTAGGGGTAGCGCCGGTGATGGGGGTGTCGGCAGCAGTGAGGACGATGTCGCCAGCCTGCAAGCCGGCCTCTTGCGCCGCGGAGCCCGTAACCACGTCGGTGATACGGATGCGGAACCCTTCGGGGTTACCTGCCATATAGGCAGCGGTCATGACGAGAAAAGCGGTCAGCAGGTTCAGAAGCGGGCCAGCCAGCAGCGTGGCGACCCGCCAGCGACGCGGCTGAGCAGCCAGGCTGCGCGGATCTTTGGCATCGTCCTCGCCGGTCATGCGCACGAACCCGCCGAAAAACAGGGCGTTGATGGAATAGCGGACGCCGGGGTCGTACTCGGTCAGGCTGCCGCGGAGGATGGCCTCGTCGCTCCCTTCCTGCGGGATCAGTACGGGCTCCTCCGGCGCGGAGTCTTCCGGGCAGCCTTCTCCGCATGTCTTCTGGGCGGGAGGCAGGCGACGCAGGCGCAGCAGCCGCCATGTGTCATCGGCCTCCCTGCGCACCATCGCTTCCACCTTCTCGCCGATGGTGAGGCCAATCGGGAGGGGCAGGCGGCCCGGCACCGCGATCGGGACGGGGCCGATCCTCAGCGTTCCCGGTTCGCCGGCCAAGATCCACAGACGGGGTGGGAAGCCCAGGCCGAACTCCTCGACGCGGACACCCGCACGACGCGCGGTCAGGAAGTGGCCGAGTTCGTGAATCAGGATCATCGGTCCCAGGATAATGATGAAAGTTGCGGCAAACCACGCCGCCGTCACGAGTATGTCCATTCGACTCCTTACCAGGCTTTCTGCCCTCAAAGCCATTATACCGCACAGACGGCTTCCTGAAAAGCGAGGGTGTTTGACAGAACTGCCCGCCCCGGCTATAATCGCCCCGTTTGAAATCTCCCTGAGGGGGCGCATACAGACCATGAGCAGACGGGATGTCACACTGCTGATCGTGATCGTCGTACTGGCCGGGCTGTCGCTGTTCATTGACCTGAACATCTCCCATCCGGCCTGGTTCGAGAACCTGATGTTCTGGCGGCCGCAGGGAGCGCGGACGCTGGACATCCGTCAGGGGCTGGACCTGCGCGGTGGGCTCAAGGTGCTGCTGGCGGCTGACCTGCCTGAAGGGCAGGCGCTGGAGCCGACGGCGATGCAGACTGCCCGCCAGATTGTCGAGAGCCGCGTCAATGGCCTGGGCCTGACCGAACCGGTCGTCCAGGCTCAGGGCGAACGGCGGATCATCGTCGAGTTGCCGGGTATCGAGGACCCGGAACTGGCGGTGGAGACGATCCGCGGCACGGCGCTGCTGGAGTTCATTGACACCGGTGGGGTCTACCTCGAGCCGGGGACGATTGTGACCACCTCGCTGGGCGGGCCGCGTACCGTGGTCACGCCTACGGCGACGCCGACCGCCACGACGGGCATCACAACCACGCCTACCCCGACCGCGACGCTCGCGCCGACGCCGTCGCCGACGGCGACCACCAGCCTCACCTCGACGGCCGAAATGACGCCGACCACCCCACTCACCCCAACCACTGAGGTCACCCCGACCACTGCCAGCCCGGTCTACGAGACGCTCTTCACGGGAGCCGGGTTGGTGGACGTGAGCCTGGCGCGCAACCAGCAGAATGTCTACAATATCCCCTTCACGCTCAACGAGGAAGCGGCACAGAAGCTGGCTGCCTTCAGCACGCTGCACGCCCCTCCGCCGGGCCAGGATGGCTACTATCCTCTCTGCATCGTGCTGGACAAGGAGGTCATCTCCTGCCCGGTCATCCAGTCGGCGATCCCCGACGGGCGCGGCACGATCACTCTGGGCCGCGCCACGTATGAGGAGGCGCGCCATCTGGAGATCCAGTTGCAGTACGGCGCGCTGCCGGTGCCACTGCGGGTGGAGACGATCAGCACCGTCGGCCCGACGCTGGGCGAGATCTCGGTGCAGCGCTCCGTCCGTGCCGGCATCATCGGCCTGTCGCTGGTGTTGCTCTTTATGCTGGTCTACTACCGTCTACCAGGGTTCCTGGCCGACCTGGCGTTGCTGCTGTACGCTGGTCTGAACCTGGCGATCTACAAACTGGCTCCGGTCACCATGACCCTGCCGGGCATCGCCGGATTTCTGCTGTCGGCCGGCATGGCGGTGGACGCCAACATCCTGATCTTCGAGCGGATGAAGGAAGAACTGCGTGCGGGGCGCAGCCTGGAGACGGCCATCGAAGCCGGTTTCAGCCGCGCCTGGACCTCCATCCGCGACTCGCAGATCTCTATTCTGATCGCCTGCGCGGTGCTGTACTTCTTCGGCAGCAACTTCGGGGCCAGCATGGTCAAGGGCTTCGCGCTGACCCTGGCCATCGGTACGGTGGTGAACATCTTCACTGCTGTCGTCTGCACGCGCACCTTTATGCGACTGGTCTTCCATCTGGCGGGCAACTGGCTCCGTTCGCGGCGCTGGCTGCTTGGCGTCTAGCAAGCGAGGAAGATATGTTCAACATCGTTGAGAAGCGACGCTGGTACTTCCTGATAGCCGGTCTTGCCATCCTGTTGGGCATCGCGGCGATGGTTGTGAGCACGGTGCGCTTCGGTTCGCCCGTGCGGTTGAGCATTGACTTCACCGGTGGAAGCCTGTTCGTCTTCCACTTCGATGGTCCGGCGGACGAGGCCGCAGTGCGCGCCGTGCTGGCCGACCATGGCCTTTCCGAGGCTATCGTGCAGCGGCTGGGGCGAGAGGAGGAGAATACCTGGCAGGTGCGCACCCGCGAGGCCGCGGCCAATGAGGTGCGCGACCTGCTGAACGATATGGAGGCGCGGGTGGCCCCCCTGAACCGCGACCTGCTGACCTATGAGACGGTATCCCCGATGGTCGGCGGCGAGGTGACGCGCGCGGCGGGGATTGCCCTGCTGGTCTCCGCCACCATCATCATCGCCTTCATCTGGTGGTCCTTCCGCCGTGTCCCGCATGCCTTCCGCTACGGCGTGGCGGCGATCGCGGCGATGCTGAACGCGGTGTTCATCGCCTTCGGTTTCTATGCCCTGATGGGGGTTCTGAGCGGTTGGGAGGTGGACGCCCTCTTCCTGACTGCTCTTCTCACTGTCACCGCTTTCTCGGTGCAGGACACCATCGTGGTCTTCGACCGCATCCGCGAGAACCTGCCGCGCTATCGGAACGAGCCGTTCGAGCGCGTGGTCAACCGCTCCATCCTGGAGACGATCCACCGTTCTCTGGCCACCCAGTTGAACGCCATCTTCGTGATGATCGCCATCATCCTGTTTGGCGGGGAGACGATTCGGCCGTTCATCGCCACCATGCTGGTCGGTCTGGTGGCGGGGACCCTCTCGTCCATCTTCGTCGCGGTGCCGTTGGTGGTGGCGTGGGAACTGGCGACGCGCCGCCGTGCGGCGGCTGTTTGACCTTTGACTTTCCTGCCGCCTGTGCTACAATGGTCTTGATGCCACGGGTCGAGCCCATGTTGCCGGTTGGCATCAGGAGGGTACACAAATGAAAGCGCCAGCGTCTGCTGTGCCTGCGCCTGCGCCGGTGCAGGTTCCCCCGCCACTCTCGGCGAATGAGGAGCGCACTTGGGCGATGCTGGCCCACCTGAGCATCTTGCTCAACCTGATCTCCGGCGGCATCGGCTTGCTGTTGGCGTTGGTCATCTACCTGGTCTTCCAGAACCGTTCCCGCTACGTGGCCTACCACGGCCTGCAGTCCTTCTTCTTCCAACTCGTCTTCTGGATCGGGGGTGGCCTCCTGACCGCCATCGCCTGGACGGTCAGCGGCTTGCTGTCGGTGGTACTGATTGGGCTGTGCCTGATGCCCTTTGCCCTGCTGGTCACCCTGATCCCTGCCGCGGCGGTGATCTACGGCATCGTCGGCGGGGTGCAGTGCAGCCAGGGGCAGGACTTCCGCTACTGGCTGGTCGGCGACTGGGTGCGCGGCACGCTGGTCGGCGAGCAGACTTGACAGTCACCGCAATAAGAGTACAATAGCCTAAAGCAGGGGGCGACTAGGGTTCGCCCGACCGCTGTACCACTCAAAAACTCAGGAGTAAAGGAGAGGCAAAAAATGGCAGAAGGAGTCTTTCCCTCGGGCGACGTCACCTCCGACGACAAGCTTTGGGCCCTTCTCAGCTGGCTGTTCTGGCCCGTGGCCCTGGTCATGCTGCTGATGGACGAGAAGAAGCAGCGGCCCTTCATCAAGTATAACGCCGTCCAGTCCCTGGCTTACGCTGTCCCCTGGTACGTGATCGGCTTCATCACCGTCGGTTGCGCCCTGGTTGCGGGCGCGGTCTACGCGATCATCCTGGGCGTCAAGGCCTACAAGGGGGAGTGGGTGACGGTTCCGGTCATCACCGACTTCTGCAAGAAGCAGGGCTGGATCTGATCACAGAACGTGCACGGAAGCCCCTCCTTACCTGGAGGGGCTTTTCCTTGTCTCCAACCTGTCTACTGCTGACCACTCGTTTTGTCTAGAGGAGGGGTTCTGACGTGCCGATTCCATTCCGATATTGGCGGGTCGCTGAGCCCGCCCCCGATGCCTACGTCAGGCTGTTCCCCGATTTGCATCCTCTGGTCGTGCAGGTGCTCTACAACCGGAAACTGAGCGATCCTGCCGTGGTGGCCGACTTTCTGTCGGGTCACTTCGCGCCGGACGACCCCTTTCTCCTGCGGGGGATGGAGCAGGCGGTGGCGCGGTTGCGCCGCGCTATCGGCGCGCAGGAGCCGATCGCCGTCTACGGCGACTTCGACGCTGATGGTGTCACCGCTACAGCGCTTCTGGTGGTCACCCTGCGGGCGTTGGGCGGGCAGGTGCTCCCCTACATCCCTCACCGCGTGGACGAGGGGTACGGCCTGCACTGCGAGGCGCTCTCGGAACTGGCTGCCCAGGGTGTGCGCGTCGTGGTCACCGTGGACTGTGGGGTGCGTTCCCTCGACGAGGTCGCCCACGCCCGGCGGCTGGGAATGGACGTGATCGTCACTGACCACCATCAGCCGGGAGCGCGCCTGCCGGAGGCGCTGGCGGTGATTGACCCGCGCCAACCGGGCTGTTCCTATCCTTATCCGCACCTGGCTGGCGTCGGCCTGGCTTACAAACTGGCCCAGGCCCTCCTGCGCACCAGCGACCCGACGTTGCCTGTGCGGACGCCGGACCTCCAGGAAGAGGATCTGTTGGACCTGGTGGCCCTGGGCACGGTGGCGGACCTGGCTCCACTGACCGGCGAAAACCGGGCCCTGGTTATCCGCGGCTTGCAGCGGATCAACACCCACCCCCGGCCAGGGGTAGAAGCGCTGGTGCGCCAGGCCGGCCTCCGTGCGGGATCGGTCAACGCGACGGTGATCGGCTACGTCTTGGGACCGCGCCTGAACGCCGCCGGCCGCATCGCCCACGCGGACATCGCCTACCGCCTGCTGACTGCCGAGGAACCGACCGAGGCCGAGATGCTGGCGCAGCAGCTGGATGAATTGAACCGCGAGCGGCAACGACGGACGCTGGAAGCCTACGAGCGCGCGCGCGAGATGCTCCTTGCCCGGTCCGGGGACCTGTCACTGTTGTTCCTGGCCGACGCTGACCTGCCCTCCGGTGTGGCCGGCCTGGTGGCCTCGCGGCTGGCAGAGGAGTTCTACCGGCCCGCGGTGATCGTCGAGCGGGGGGAGGATGAGAGCCGCGGCTCTGCCCGCTCGATCCCCGAGTTCCACATCACCCGGGCGCTGGATGCCTGCGCTGACCTGCTCATCCGCCATGGCGGTCACGCCGCCGCTGGCGGGTTCACCTGCCGGACCCATAACCTTCCTGAGTTGCAGGAGCGGCTCCAATCTCTGGCGGTGGGGGAACTGGGCGGCCGGGAACTGTCCCCCTGCCTGCACGCCGACGCCGAGGTCCACCTCAGGGAGATGGACTGGCGACTGGGGAGCGAACTGCAGCGGTTGCAGCCTTTCGGCGAGGGGAACGCTGAGCCGCTCTTCGTCAGCCGTAACGTCGAGGTGCGCTACTGTCGTGCTGTGGGGGCCGATGGGGTTCACCTGAAGATGCTTCTCTCCGACGGCCGGGTGGTGTGGGATAGCATCGCCTTCCGCCAGGGGGAGTGGGCGGACAAGCTGCCCGACCGGGTGGATGTGGCCTATCATCTGCAGTTCAACGAGTGGAACGGCGAGCGACGGCTGCAGCTGAACGTCCAGGACATCCGCCCCGCTGGCTGGGAGGAGGATTTCGCGTGAGGGTGCTGGTCACTGGCGCGGCGGGGTTCATCGGCAGCCATGTAGCCGAGACGCTCCTGGCACGTGGCGATACGGTCACCGGGCTGGATAACTTCGACGATTTCTACAGCCCGGCGCGCAAGCGGGCCAATATCGCCCTGCTCACCCCCAATCCCCGTTTCTCCTTCCACCAGGCTGACGTGCGGGATGCCGATACGATAGAGCGAATCTGCGCCCAGGGCGGCTTCGATGTTGTGGTTCACCTGGCGGCGATGGCCAACGTGCGCTACTCTATCACCCGGGCGCCGCTCTATGTGGATGTCAATGTGCGCGGTACGGTCAACCTGCTAGAGGGAGCGCGTAAGGCCGGCACGCCGCACTTCGTCTTCGCCTCTACCTCCTCTGTCTACGGGCGCACCGAGCGGCTGCCCTTCCGTGAGGATGACCCGCTGGGCCGTCCGCTGGCCCCTTATCCGGCGACCAAGATCGCCGGTGAGGTGATGGGCCACGCCTATCACAACATGTTCGACCTCTCCTTCACTGCGTTGCGCTTCTTCTCCGTCTACGGCCCGCGCGGCCGGCCTGACATGATGCCCTATCACATCACCCGGTGCGTCGCGCAGGGGGAGGAGTTCGCCCTCTACAACGGTGGGGAGATGTACCGGGACTGGACCTACATCGCCGATATCGTCGCCGGAGTGGTCGCCGCGGCGGACCGGCCGATGGGCTTCGAGGTGATCAACCTGGGGCGGGGCGAACCGGTGCGCATGGCCGATTTCGTCGAGATGATCGAAGGGCTGGTGGGGCGACCGGCGCGCATGACCGCTCCCCCGGCCCCGCCTAGCGAGCCGCCCATCACCTTTGCCGACATCTCTAAAGCCCGCCGTTTGCTCGACTACAACCCACAGACGCCGGTAGCGGAAGGGATGCGGCGGTTCTGGGAGTGGCTGCAGGCCCATGACCAATGACCCATGATCAATGATCAATGACCAGGGATACCATGTTCTGTCGTCTGTTCCGTCGTTCATCGTCTATTTACTCATGGCTCGTTCTCCCGTTGTTCATTCTGCATGGTTCATTGGCCATTGCCCATTGGTCATCCCCTCCCCCTCCTGACCCGCGCTTTGGGGCGGTAGAGGCCTTTCGTGACCCGGTCGCGGCGGCTGAGGCCGGGGTGGGTTGGGAACGCATCCTCTTCTACTGGTCGGAACTGCAACCCAACGGCCCGGATGACTGGAACTCCTCCCACGTCCCCGAAGAATGGCTGAATCTGGCGGCCAGCGCCGGCCGGGAAGTGGTCGGCCTGCTGAAGAGCACCCCCGCCTGGGCCACCGATGGCCCACCTTTTTGTGGCGTGCCGCGCGGATTGGACCTGCCGGTGGACGATCCCGGCAACCTGTGGGCCACCTTCGTCCGGCGTGTGGTGGGCATGTACGCGGGACGGGTCAACCATTGGATCGTCTGGAACGAGCCGGACATTGCCCCCGGCTCTTTCGGTGTCGAGTGGTGCGGTTCGGTGGAGGAGTACTACCGCCTTCTCCAGGTGACCTATCTGGCGGCTCACCAGGCCAACCCCGATGCAGTGATCCACCTCGGCGCGCTGACCTTCTGGCACGACCGCACCTACCTGCGCCGCTTCCTGGAGGTGGCGACGCAGGATTCCACCGGCGCGGAGCACGGCTACTACTTCGATGTCGTGACGCTCCACATCTACTTCCAGACCGAGAGCGTTCCCTACGTCATCAACGAGACCCGCGCCGCACTGAACGCTTTCGGGGTGCGAAAGCCCATCTGGGTCAATGAGACCAACGCCGCCTCCAACTCTGATCCGCCGTACTGGGAACTGCCGGAGGCCAACTTCAACATCACCCTGCAGGAACAGGCATCTTTCCTGCTGCAGTCCTTCGCCCTGGCCCTGGCTTCCGGAGCGGAGCGCGTCGCGGTGTACCGCTGGGTGGACCACGAACCGCAGCCCGGTGTCGAGCCGAACGGCCTGATCCGCCTGGACGGCAGTCGTCGCCCGGCCTATGATGCCTATCGGCTGATCACAACCTA
This sequence comes from Anaerolineae bacterium, assembly GCA_034434635.1. Taxonomy (GTDB): domain Bacteria; phylum Chloroflexota; class Anaerolineae; order B4-G1; family DUEL01; genus DAOTYX01. The sequence continues at coordinate 50,459 of DAOTYX010000202.1, forward strand.
CTACTCCGGGATGACTTCCGCCCGCGCTCGCAGCGAGCCGCTCTTCTACCAGGTGACGTTGGGCCGGGGTGGGCAGACGACCCGCGTCCTCTGGGCGCGCACGGCCACGACGGTGACGGTGGCCGTGCCGGCGTTGGCGGATGAGGGGCTGTTGGTGGCGCAGAGCGGGGTCACCCAGACGGTGCGGCCAGTCGAGGGGGTCTATACGCTGGTCCTTCCCGGGGCGCGCTGCGCGGACAGCCGCGGCTGCATCATCGGCGGGCCGACCTTCCTGCTGGTCGAGGCGGGGTCGGGCGACCCCGGCCGCTCCTGGGTGGTGGAAACTGGCGAACCGGCCCCCGTGTCGCCGATCGCCACACCGCTTCCGGGGGATGCCTCGCCGTTGCCCACTCCGATCATTGTGCCGACGCCGACGCTGACTCCCACTCCTACCCCCACTTCTACGCCGACGCCGACCCCTCCTCCCACGCCGACCCCGACGGTGACGCCGATTCCGACACCCAGCCCCACCTTCACACCACCGCCGACGGCTACGCCCGCCTGGTTGTTGGGGGCTGCCGGTGTCCAGGGGGCATCCCTTCTGCTGCCGGTACTTCTGGTCGTGTTGTTGCTGGGGGTGGGCGCGCTGGCTTCGCGCTCGCGTCGCTAGGAGTGCATCAGCCGGCGCGCCAGCGACAGCGCTTCCTCGCGGGAGTGGACCTCTCCGGCTGCCTGTGCCTCGCGGATGGCTGCCAGCAACCGCCCCACCTCCGGGCCGGGCAGGAGGTTCAGCGCCGCCATCAGTTCCTGACCGTTGACCAGCGGCGGGGGGGCCACCGTCCTGGTGTGGTGTTCGAAGTAGTGCTCCAGCAGCGTCTCCGCCGTCCCCAGCCAGCGCTCCCACAGGGCCACCTGCAGGTTCGCGCCCCACGTTGCCAGGTGGTCGGCCAGGCTCAACAAGACGACCTCTACTCCCACATCGCCCAGGTCGCGGAAGTAGCGGTAGATGGCGCGGCGGGTGGGGGGCTCCGCCGCCTGGGCCAGATGACTGGGTCGCAGGTGCGCGGCGACGGCCTGACGCACCCGTTCTGTCTCGGCGTTGCTGAAGCGCAGCGCGCGAAGCCGTTCTGCGGCTATCCCTGCCCCCACGTCTTCGTGGCCATAGAAGTGCAGGCGCCCTTCTTCCTCTTTTGCGGTCAGCGGCTTGCCCAGGTCGTGGCATAAGGCGGCGAGAATGAACAATGAGCGCTGAGGCGGAAGGGCTGCTGGCGCGAAGCGGGCCAGCGTCCTCGTGATCTCCTCCCAGGCCCACGCCGGGGCGTCGGTGTAGAAGGTGTGGGGAGGCTGTCCCGTCAGCCCGTCCAGCACGCCTGCGGCGGTCTCTACGGTGTGCAGCGTGTGCCACCAGACGTCGAAGCGGTGCGGCGCGGTCTGTCTCTGGCCCTTGAGCGGTGCCGTCTCCGGGATCACCTGGACCAGGAGGCCCAGTTCATCCAGCAGATGAAGGTGACGGGCGGGGGTGGGAGCGGCCAGCAGGCGGACGAATTCCTCCCGGATCCGCTCCGCTGAGGCGCGGGTGAGGGTGGCGGCGCGCCCGGCGATCCACCCGGCCGTGTCAGGCTCCAGGTGCAACCCGATCTCGGCCACCAGGCGGACAGCGCGCAGCATCCGCAAGGGGTCGTCGTCGAGCGCTTTGGGGCTGAGAGCGCGAATGCGGCGCGCCTGCAGGTCCTCCAGCCCGCCCAGAGGGTCAATCAACTCCCCTTCTGGACCGATGGCCATGGCGTTGAGGGTGAAATCCCGCCCGTGCAGGTCGGCCTCCAGGTCGGGCCCGCGCAGCCGGGCGAAGTCCAGCGTCAGCGCGGGCCCGTCTGTCGGGTGGAGCACGACGCGACCGGTATCTCGCTCCGTGTCGAGCGGGTAGTAGGCGCCGTGGAGCGCATCGGCCACGGCGCGAGCCAGTCCCAACCCGTCCTGCTCGACGGCGAAGTCCCAGTCGTGCAGCGGGCGGCCCAGCAGCGCGTCGCGCACGACGCCGCCCACCAGCCAGAGGCGGATGCCGCGCGCCTCAGCGATGGCCTGTACTGGCCCAAGGGGCCAGGAGGGCAGGCGAACCCGCTCGTTCATCTACGGTGTGACGCTCAGAATCTGCCCCACTTCGATGTGGTAGTCCGCGCCGATGGAGTTCCGCGCCGCCAGTTGCTCAACGGTCATCCCGAAGCGGCGGGCGATGGAGAAGACGGTATCGCCGGCCTGGACGTAGTAGCCGTAGCCGCCCTGCGGTGGCGCGACCGGCACGAGCACCATCGCGCCAGCGCTGACGGCGTTCGGGTCGGCCAGGTTGCTGGCGGCGGCGATGGCCTGGGCGGTGGTGCCGAAACGCAGGCCGATGCGGTAGAGGTTCTCGCCGGGCTGTACCACGTAGTAGATGCCAGTGCCGGAGAGGGAGGGCTGCGCGGTCGGCTGCGGGATGGGGGTCGCCGCGGCGCCCGGCGTGGCTGTGGGCAGGATGACAGGCGGCGCAGTGGGCGTGGCGGCCGGTGTGGACGCGGGGGCCGGCGTGACATCGGCCATACCGACGGTGATCAGGCCGTCGGAGAGCGGCTCGATGGTCAGGCTGTTGCCGTTGGGGTCGGTGGCGGCGATGCTCTCGAAGCGCAGCGGCGTGCCGCCCTCGGCGATGCCGCGCAGGGTGATGGTGGCGACGATGCCGCTGCCGTCAGCGCCGGTGCCGGCGGACTGGCTTACCTGGTAAATGATATGCCCGTCTGTGCCGGTCACCCCGTTCTGTAGCACCTGGTCGGGTTGCGGGATCCGGCCGGGAGCGATCTGCACACCCTGCGCAGCGGGATCGGCGTCTTCCACCTGGACGTAGGCGGGATTGAAACTCATCTCCAGCGAGAGGGTGTTGAGGTGCCAGGCGCTGTCCACCCAGACATTGACGGTAGCGGTGCCGCCAAGGGGCAGGTTCAGGACAGAGGGTTCCAGGTAGAGACTGGGGGGCAGTGCGGGGGGTGGGGCGCTCGTGGGCGTGACTTCGAAGGCGACGATGGGGGTCACGGTGGGCGGGGCGGAAGTGGGGAGGATGGGGGTGATCTCGGAGCGGGCAGTGCGGCCGCAGCCGGTAAGGAGCAGGAGAAGCAGGCCGACGCAGAGCCAGGGCGTTATCCTTCGCATAGTGAGCCTCCTTCGCTGAGCAAGTCAGGTTAGCACGCTCGCTAACCGCGACCAATCGGCAAGGGTTAGCCGCTCGGCGCGCTGACGCGGCTCGATCCCCGCGCGCTCGAGGGCTGCGACGACGGCTTCTGGCTCCAACCCCAGGCCGGCGGCCAGGCTGTTGCGCAGTTGCTTGCGGGGTTGGGAGAAGCCGGCACGCACGACCCTGAAGAACTTACTGGCGTCGCTGACCTCGACGGGCAGGGAAGGGTGGCGGTCAATGCGGATCACCGCTGATTCGACCTCCGGCGGGGGAAAGAAGAGGCCTGGCTTGAGGCGGAAGAGGAGCCGCGGCTGGCCGTAGAACTGCACGCTCACAGCCAGCAGGCTCATCCGCCCGCCGCGGGCGACGATCCGCTCGGCGACCTCCCGCTGTACGGTGACCACCATCCGCTGCGGCGGCACACTCGCCTCCAGCAGGTGACGGAGCACCGCGGAGGTGATGGCGTAGGGCAGGTTGGCGACGACTTTGTACGGTTGCCCTCCCAACAGCATCGCCGGGTCGAGTTCGAGGATGTCGCCGATGACCAGGCGGACATTGGCACGACCGGCCACAGTCTCCCGAAACGGAGCGGCCAGGCGATCGTCCACCTCGACGGCCACGACCTCTCTTGCGGCCTCGGCCAGGTGGGCCGTCAGGTGGCCCAGGCCGGCACCGATCTCCAGCACGATGTCCGAACGGTTGACCTCCGCCGCTGCGACGATACGCTCCAGCACCGCGTCGTCGGTCAGAAAATGCTGGCCCAGGCTCTTGGAGGGTTGCAGGTCGAAGCGACGCAGCAGCGCAGGCAGGCTTTCCATCACCGTTATTCGATCACGTAGTCAATCTGGTCGGCAGGGGGCACGGGAGTCAGCAGATAGACGTTCACCCAGCGGTACCACAGCACCAGGTCCTCGTCAGCGTAGCCCAGGTCAATGCGCCGTCCGCGGATACCGCTGCCGCGGTCGCAGGCGTAGCCGATGCCGTAGCCGGGCACGTAGACATAACTCTTCCACGGCACCAGGTTGGAGACGGCGACAATGCCGTTGCCCATCTGACATCCGCCAGCAGTGTGGCCGTACCAGGAAGCGCTGCGCGGGGTGCCGGCAGTGGAAGCGCTGTAGGAGGTGGCGAGCATGCGGATGACCCGCCAGTACTCCACCGGCCCCTCTGGTGTGTCCAGCGTGCGGACGACGATCTGCGTGCCGTAGCCATAGATTTTGTTCGTCGGTGGGACGAGGACGAACTCGTTCTCCACCGTGCGGGAGACCTCCTGGCCGTTCTCGTAGTGGACGCGTACGCGGCGTTCGAGCACGCCAGCAGCACCTTCCTGGATGAGGCGCTGGTTGTCTATCTCCATCTCGGGGTCGGGTTGCCAGACGATCTCGTAGGGGATCGGCTCCTGCTGGATCAGGAAGCGTTCGCTGACGCGGACCACCTCGATTGTTGTGTTCTCGCCGAGAGGGGTCTCGGGCGCGGGGCGGGTGTAGTCGGCGCCGATGAGCACCACCCCCAGGTCGGCGAGCACCTCGCCGACCGTCTGGCGGTGGGTGCGGGTGCGCACGGTGCGCCCGTCCACCTGCACCGTGACCGGGCGGGAGCGGTCCAGGTAGATGTGCATGCCGGCGGAGAGGGGCTGTCCCTGATCCGGCTGGACCCGGTCGGCCAGGTAGAGGGTGATGCCGGCCTCGCGCAGCGCAGCGCCGACGGTGGCGGCGGTGGTGCGAAGGGGGATCGTCTGGCCGTCCTCGTGCAGGGTGACAGGGACTGCCCGCTGTACGGTCATCTGCAGCACGCTTTCCCCGTCCGCGCCGACGCGCTCTTCCAGTGCGACGTGGTCGTCGGGGTTGAGGGCCAGGCCGACGGCGGACAGGATCTGGTCGGTGTCGGTGGCCATTGTGCGCAGGCGCCATTCCTGACCGTCGGCGCGGATCACGATCGGACGGGCGTGGGTGAGGCGGACGGTCATCCCTGGCGTGAGGGGGTGATCGGCAGAGGGTTCCACCAGGTCCTCCGGATGCACGGTGAGGCCGGCGTCCAGGAGAAAGGCGCCCACGCTTTCCTGATGGGTGTGCATGAGGGTGGTCTGGCCGTCCACGACCAGCGTGACGGGAGTCAGGCTGGCCTGGTAGCCGGCGGCCAGGCCGCCGGATAGTGTCAATAATGCCAGGAAGATCAGGGTTTTTTTCATCAATCCTTTTTTCGGTGTAAGGGCGAAGCGTTCTTCGGTGCTCTGCACCGGAGAAAGCTTCGCCCCTACAAGGTGGTGACCGTGCACCCTCCTTCGAACCGTGCCACGCGGCTTGTCATCCTCAGCCGGCTCGGGGCAGGCGACCCTGCGGCACCCAGGAGGGTCTCCTTACCGTTGCTTCCTCCCGGACCTGGCGGGGTTCGGGGTCTCCTGCCGCGCAGGACCCGCCCGTCAACGCTGGCCGATGATGACAGTCTCGCATACACTGCGCCCTGGGGAGGGGGTTCAACCCCGCTATGGCGGATTGCGGGTACAGGGCACCGCCAGCTCCCCGTCTAGCACGGTCACCACACGCATGCTAGCCCAGAGTGGGGGTTTTGTCAACCGAGAGGTTGGTGATTGCTCACATCTCACCACAAAGGCACCAAGGCACCAAGATTGGAGAGAGAACAGCCTTTCTTGGAGTCTTTGCGACTTCGTGGTGAGAGAGGAGGATCTCTCTGCTGGGCGCGGTCTCTGACCGCGTTCTTACTCGCCGCCGATGACGCGGCGTTGCCGGCCGGCGGCTTCCTGTGGCCCGACCAGGCCCATCTCCTCCAACTGCTCCATCAGCCGGGCGGCGCGGGGGTAGCCGATGCGCAGTCGCCGTTGCAGGTAGGAGGCGGTGACGCCCTCCTGGCCTTGCACCAGTCGGATCGCCTGTTCGAGCAGGTCATCATCTTCGTCTCCTGCGCCTGCTGCGTCCCCGCCGCCCGCGTGCATCATCGGCTCCCATGGCGGTTCGGCGACCTGGGCGGGCAACTGCTGTTTCCAGAAGGCCACGACCCGGTCCACCTCTGCCTCGCTGACAAAACAGCCCTGGACGCGCACGGGATGGCCGGCGTCGGCGGCCAGGTAGAGCATGTCTCCCTTGCCCAGAAGCGTCTCCGCGCCGGGCATGTCCAGGATGACCCGCGAGTCCACCTGGCTGGCGGTGGCGAAGGAGATGCGCGCCGGGAAGTTGGCCTTGATCAACCCGGTGACCACATCCACGCTGGGCCGCTGCGTGGCGACAACCAGGTGGATGCCCGTGGCGCGGGCCATCTGGGCGATGCGACAGATCGTGCGCTCGGTCTCCTGGGGGGCCAGCATCATCAGGTCGGCCAGTTCGTCAATGAAGACAGCGATGCGAGGGAGCCGCTCCTCTGGGGTGCGCCGGGCGACGCGCTGGTTGTAGTCATCCAGGTGACGCGCTCCCGCGGCGGCGAACTGCTTGTAGCGGCGGTCCATCTCGTGGGCCACCCAGCGCAGGACGCGGGTGATCCGCTCCAGGTCGTACTCGGCGCGTCCCAGGGGATGGGGTAGCCCATTGAAGCGCACCAGTTCGACCATCTTGGGGTCAATCAAGACCATGCGCAGGTCGCTGGGCGAGTTGTTCATCGCCAGGCAGGTGGCGATGGCCTTGATGCAGACCGACTTGCCGGAACCGGTGGTGCCGGCGATGAGCAGATGGGGCATCTGCGCCAGGTCGGCCACGATGGGTTCTCCGGCCACGTTCTGGCCCAGGGCGATGGCCAGGGGGGTCTCCATCTCCTGGAAGGCCTCGCTCTCCATCACCGCGCGCAGGGTGACGACGGAGACCTGGTCATTGGGGACCTCGATCCCGACGACGGAGCGGCCGGGGACAGGGGCTTCGATACGCAGCGAAGGGGCGGCCAGGGCCAGGGCCAGGTCATCGGCCAGGGTGGTGATCTGGCTGACGCGCACCTTCTGCGCCTTCCGTCGCCCTTCCGGGCCGCTCCGCTCGGTGAAGCCGGGGGCGATGCCGAACTGTGTCACCACCGGGCCACGGCGCACGTCCACCACCTGTACCGGTATGCCGAACTGCGCCAGGGTCTCCTCGATGATGCGGCTTTTCTCTCTGACCTCGCGATCGCTCAGCCCCCCGTTCCTGGCGGGTTCGAGCAGGTCCAGCGGGGGCAGGCGCAGCGCCTCGGGCGGGACGGCGGTGAGGGGGATGGGTTCGGCGGCGCGGGGTGGTGGAGGTGGCGCAGGGCGGGCGGGGGCCGGGCGCGAGACAGCCGTATCGGCGGGCCGCGGTGCAGGCCGTTCCTGCTGAGAGGGAGGCGGGGTCGGGCGGGGCCGCGGCGTGACGGACGGCTGCACAGCGCGCGGGGTGTGCCGGCTGGGGGTCGCCATTCCCCGCTGGGGCTGTCTCAGCGACTCCAGGGTGAGGTCGAAGGTGAGAGCAATCCCCAGGGCGAGCACGATCGTCAGCAACAGCCCGGCGACGATGGGGCCAAGATAGCGGGTCAGCAGGCCGGAGAGCGCCCAGCCGATCAGTCCTCCGCCCCAACCGCTCTCGACCAACCCCCAGGGGTCGGCGTATCCGGCGATGAGGTGGGTCAACCCGAGCAGGCTGAAGAAGAGCAATTCCAGCCCCACCAGCGGTCGCCAGCGCCAGTGGACCGGCTGGTCGAGCAGATGGCGCAGGAGGAGGATACCCGCCGCGCCGATCGCGACGGTCACCGGCACGACGCCCCAGCCGAACAGGAAGCGGAGCGCACGAACCCAGGCATCGGTCCAACGGCCCGTGCTGAGGTGGAGGATCGGGCCGAGGAGCGTGAGCAGGGTCAGCAGCGCCAGGACGATCAGCAGCAGGGCGCCGATCTGTTGCAGCACGGGGCTGCCGAGCCAGGCCCAGCGTGAGACCGGCTCGTCGCGGCGGCGCGGCGTGCTTTTCTGACTGGGGTAAGTGCGTTTCCTGGTCATCTCCCGTTATGCGCTCGGCGTGGCCCGTCGCAGGCTGAGCGCCAGGCGGCGACGGCCGGGGTCCAGGCTGATGATCATGGCCTGCACCTGCTGGCCTTCCTGAACCACGTTGCGCGGGTGAAGGAAGCTGCCCTCGGCCAGTTCGGAAGCGTGGATCAGCCCCTCTACGCCTTCTTCCACCTGGGCGAAGGCGCCGAAGTCCACCACGTGGGTGACGGTGGCGCTGATGATCTGTCCGACGCTGTAGCGGGTCTCGAGGGATTGCCACGGGTCGGGTTGAGCGCGCTTGATGCTCAGCCCCACGCGGTCCCGTTCCCGGTCCACGTTGAGGATACAGACCTTCACCTGCTGGCCGGGGCGGAGGACGTCAGAGGGGTGGGTGATGCGGCCCCAGGAGATCTCGGAGATGTGCACCAACCCTTCGATGCCGCCCAGGTCAACGAAGGCGCCGAAGGAGCAGAGGTTGGTGATGCGCCCGTGGCGCATTTCGCCGGGCACAAGTTGCCGCAGCAGCATCTGGCGTTGCTCCTCGTCGGAGCGGGTAGCGCGCTCCGAGAGCACCAGGCGGCTGCGTTCGGGGTCCACCTCGATCACCTTGAGCCTCAGCACCTGGCCGACGCGGGACTGCAGGATTCGTTCCCGTTCCTGTTCGTCCATGTAGGTGGGAATCTCGGCCAGGTGGGAGATGGGGACAAAGCCCTGTTGTCCGTTCCACTCGACCAGGAGGCCGCCACGGTTGTAGCCCACGGCGGTCAGTTCCAGCACGCTTCCTTCTTGCATCATCCGCGTGGCGGTCTCCCAGTCGGTGGTATCCGCTGTCTGTTCCGGGGGGGCCAGGTTATCTTCGTTTATCAGTCCAAGGCACCGCCAGATCTCGTGCGGCGGGGCGGGTGGGGCCGGGCAACGGCTGGCTTCACCATCTTCGATGAGTGCCTGCCAATACTCTTCCTCAACCGGCGTGTTCGGCGCTGAGAAGTAGATGCTCGTTTCTCCCATAAATCGCTCTCCAATTCCCAATGACCAATTTACCAATTCCCAATGACCAATTTACCAATGACCAATTTACCAATTCCCAATGACCAATCTACCTCCCCCCCTTACACCTGACGCACATCCAGTATCTCTCGCACTACAGGCCGGAGCACCTCCAGGAGCCGTTCTTGTGGCACGTCCTGCACTTTGAACGTGATCTCCCACTGTGTGCCGCGGCTGTCTGTCAACTCCCGAAAGCCGAGGCCGACGATGTCCCCGCCTGCGTCAAAGATCACGTTGGTGATTCTGGCCAGTGTTCCCTTCGCGTCGGGGACGGAGACGGTCACACGCACGCCTCGTCGGCGCCCACCGAGCAGTTGCAGGAATGCCTTGAACAGATCGGTCTCGGTGATGATGCCAACCAGGCGCTCCTCCTGCATGACCGGCAGGCCGCCGATTCTGTAGTCGGCCATGATGCGCGCGGCCTCTTCGAGGGGTGTGTCTTCGGTTGTGGTGATCACCTTTGAGGTCATCACTTTCTCGACCCTGATCCTGGCGAGCAGTTCGGGGATTTCCCATACCGCCAGCGTCGTCGCGGGTGAGGGCGAGGCGTAGAGCAGGTCCTTGTCGGAGACAATGCCGACCAGGGCACCCTGGCTGTTCACCACGGGCAGGCGGCGGATCTTCTTCTCGCGCATCAGGCGCAGGGCGTCCGGCACTGTGGTGTCGGGTGTGACCGTGATCGGGTCGCGGGTCATACATTCTCGGACTAGCATGGCTCTCTCCTTTCGTTGTACTGTAAAGACCTGTCTGAACAACCCCGCCGCTGGTGCATCCCTGTGTCGGCGGGGTGGCTCTTCGGGAGTATTATGGAGACTTGTGAGGGAATTGTCAAGCGGAGGAGGCGTTCTCCTGCTCCTGTCGCTCCATCTCCGCCAGCACGCGGGCGACCTCTTCGATGGCGATGCGTTGTTTGCGGTACAGGTCGGATTCGCTCATTGCCAGGCGCATAGCCACGTCGCGCACCCGGTAGCCGCGCAGGAACTTCAGTTCCAGGATGTTGTAGAGCAGCCACTCGGCGGTGGTCATGCTGCGGTCCCCCTCCGGGCGCAGGTTCTCGATGGCTCGCACCAGCACCGCGCGTAGGGCATTGACGGAGCTGCCGTGTTCGCGTGAGGCTCGCTCGACCACCTGGAGATTGAGCAGGGGGCTGCTGGTGAGCTTGGGGCCGCCCCAGTAGTGGGCGAGCGCGTCATGTACCCAGCGGGAGAACTCGGCGTCCTCTGCTGGACGGTCGAGGTTGCGCAGGGCGGGAGGCCCCTCGTAGCGCAACAGGCTCCCGCGCTGCTGGATGTCCTCGATCTGTGGTCTGAGGCGGTCAAGGGTGGCGAAGAGGCTCTGTTGTAGCCGTCGGTCCTCCAGCGCGGTCTCTATCTGCGCGGTGAGCGTCTGGAGTCCTTCCTCCTCCTCTGCCGAGAGTTGCGGCAGCGGGTCGCGAGCGGTCATCCCCAGGATGCCGACGACCTGGCCGGTGGGTTGAGAGCGAAGAGGCAGCAGCCAGTAGCCGTTCCATATGAAGAACGGCCCATGTTGCTGGATGTGGGCTGCGGGATGGCCGTCGGCAAGCGCCTCCAGGGTTTCTTCTGGCAAGGGGGTCTGCTCTGGCTCGAGCGCGCCGCACTTGGCCATGATCTGCGCCTGGCCGTCCTCCAGCGAAGCCAGAAACGCGCCGGGGGTGCGCAGCAGGTCGCACAGCGCCGTGAGCGCGTTCTCCAGGAACTGGTGTAGATCGCTGGAGGTCAGCAGGTGGTTGCTCAGGTCCTGCAACCAGGTGATTTCCTGTCGGTCTCGTCGGTAAAGGAGACGGTCAATCAGCGGCTTGGCCAGTTCGACCGCCTGCTGGGTCAGGAGGATGGCGATCACGACGCCGAAGAGCGTGAGCCGCAGAGGGGGCAGGCCCAGGAATCCGTCGGTCTGCTGGGCGACGAGGATCACCATCACCACCACGGTGGCCTGCAACGGGCCGCGCAGGATGAAGCGCACGAAGCGATGTTTGACCACGCGGTCGGGGGTGAGGGTGCCGAAAAAGGCAACGGTGTAGGACATCGCTCCCAGCATCGCTCCCACGGCCAGGTTGCTGGCGATGACCAGCAGCCACAGGATGACGCCGGAGAGTCGCCGCGGCCATCCGGCGATCAACAGATAGGGAAAGACGCCCACAGCGGGAGCCAGGAAGGAGAGGCTGAGGTAGGTCATGCGGCGACGAGAAGTGCTGGTGAGGCAGCGCAACCAGGCGCGCAGCAGGTTCAGCGCCCCCCAACCGACGACGAGGGCAAAGTAAGTGAAGAAGAGCCAGAACAGCGGGCCGGCCTGCAGGTGGAAAGCGCCGGCGTCTTCCACCCCGTCCCGTACCAGGAGGTCGGTGAAGACGGCGGCGCTGAGGATCAGCCCGCCGAAGAAATAGGCGCCGCGCACGGCGAGCGAGCGGGTACGGCTGCGGTCGTTGGTGGTCTCGAGCAGGGCCACGGAGAAGTGCAGGTAGGCGGCGGGCGTGAAGGCGATGCCCAGCCACTGGAAGCGCAGCCAATGTTGGTTGCTCTCCAGCGAGCCGCCGTTCATCGCCAGGTCGGCGAAGTAGACGACAAGGACACAGGCGAGAAGGGCGCAGAAGGCGCGCGCTACGTTGCTGCGTCGGTTGTACAGCAGGAGGTAGATAACCAGGGCAAAGGAGAGGATGACAATGCCGGAAGCAAGCAGGGCATTGATCAGGGGAAGTGTCCGTAGCCAGTCCACAGAGGACAACACACCCATGCTCTCAGATCACACGATACAGGAACCCGACATCAATGCAGGCTCTGACCCAACAGCGCCGCGATCTCCTGGGTCCGCCAATGCCGGTCGTGATAGCCGCAAAAGACTAATCCCAGCGCGCGGCAGAAACAGATGGCCGGGTAGTTTCTGGTCTGCACTTCGGCGACCAGCCGGACCAGATGTTGCTGTCGCGCCCAAGCGGCGGCCTCCTGCATCAGCCTGCGTCCCAACCCCTGCCGCCGATAGGCGGGGTCTACCACCACGTCCTGTACCCAGGCCCAACCGTGGCCAGGGAGGGCCAGCGCGGTGAGGTAGCCGTGGACTGTGCGCTCGGAGACGGCGACGAGGAACAGGTCGGATCGTTCCCATCCCGCCCGCAACACGTCGCCCTGACGGGGGTAGCGCAGGGTGAGGGGACGGGGCAGGCGCACCGGCTGGAAGGTGACGGTGATGGCCCCCTCGTGCTCGTGCTCCTCCATCTGCCACGCGTGCTCCGTGACAACGGAGTGGTCAAGATTGGCGCATGCTTCCCAGTCGGCGGGGCGGGCCTTTCGGATCTGCAATTTCCGGCTCCCGAGTTGGGTTGCGGGTATTCTACCACTTTCCCCGGAAGGGGCAAGGCGACAGGCCGCAAGGCCGTAGGCCGTGGACGACAGGCCGTGACCCGTGGTCTGCAGTCTGTGGTCCGTGGTCATCTCAGTTGACAAGCCTCTTGAATTGAGTATATTATCCATTAGGGCGTTGTCGTTTCAGGCGGCCCAGTGCGGAGAGCACTTTGCCGGATGGTGCCCGCCGGCAGCGTGCTCTCCGAGTTTGAGGGCCAGTGAACAAACTCTCATAAGGAGGCTGTACTGTCTATGATTGAGGTCGAAGGCCTGACCAAGAGATATGGCCGCTTTACGGCCATCGAGAACCTCTCCTTCAACGTCGAGCGAGGCGAGATCGTCGGCTTCCTCGGCCCCAACGGGGCAGGGAAGACGACGACGATGCGCGTGCTGACCGGCTACCTGCCCCCCACCGAGGGGACAGCGCGCATCGCGGGCCATGACATCTTCACCGACTCTCTCGAGGCCCGACGTCATATCGGGTACATGCCGGAGACCGTGCCGCTTTACCCGGAGATGACCGTGCGCGGTTATCTCCACTTCATGGCCGAGATCCGCGGCGTGCAGGACCGGCAGACGGCGGTGGAAGAGGCGATGCGCCTGTGCCACGTCCAGGATCGCGCGCGGGACGTGATCGGCACGCTGTCCAAGGGCTACCGCCAGCGGGTGGGGCTGGCCCAGGCTCTCCTCCATCGTCCCGACGTCCTGATCCTGGACGAGCCGACCATCGGTCTCGACCCGCGCCAGATCATCGAGGTGCGCGAACTGATCCGCGAACTGGGTCGGGAGCGCACCATCCTTCTCAGCAGCCACGTGCTGCCGGAGGTCAGCCAGGTCTGCACGCGGGTGCTCATCATCCACCGCGGCCACATCGTCGCCGAAGACACCCCCCGCGGGCTCACCGCCCGGCTACAGAAGGCCGCCCACCTGGTGGTGGAGGTGGCTCGCCCTACGCCGGAACTTCTCCCCGCCCTTCAGGCTCTTCCCGGTGTGCTGCAGGTGGACCGCAGCGGTGACGGGCGGTACGAGGTGCTCTCGGCCCCCGAACAGGACGTGCGCGCTGCCGTTGCTGAGGCGGTGGTGCACGGCGGCTGGGGCCTGCTGGAACTGCGGCCGGTGGCGATGAGCCTGGAGGAGATCTTCCTGCAACTGACCCAGGAGGAGCCGCCGCCGGAAACCCTCTCATCTGAACCCTCATCCTCTGAGGAGGTGGAACCCGATGCGTAACCTTTTCGCCATCGCCAAACGGGAGATCGCCTCTTACCTGGTCTCCCCCATCGCCTACCTGGTGACCGCGGCGTTCTTGCTGATCGTGGGCCTCTACTTCGGCCTCACGCTGATCGTCATGGCCCAGGGACAGGCGGAGCCGACGCTGCGCTACGAGATCGGCTTCATGATTGTGGTCTTCGTCTTCGTCGTGCCCTTCCTGACCATGCGCCTGCTGGCGCAGGAGCGGCGCATGGGCACGCTGGAACTGGTGCTTACCTCCCCGGTCCAGGAGTGGGAACTGACCATGGGCAAGTTCCTGGCCGGGTTGGTCTTCTACCTGCTGATGTTGCTGCCGACACTGCTCTACCCGTTGACCATGGAGGTGTTTGGCAACCCTGACTGGGGGCCGATCTGGAGCGGCTATCTGGGACTGTTGCTTTTCGGCGCGGTGCTGCTCTCTGTGGGACTGCTGGCCTCGGCGGTGACGCAGAGCCAGATCGTCGCCGCAGTCCTTGGGGTGGCGGGCAACCTCCTGCTGTGGTTCTTCGTCGGCGCGCCAGCCTACGCCGTTTCGACGATCAGTGCGCGCATGGCCAACCTCCTTCGTTTCCTTGACCTGCAGCAGCATCTCGACACCTTCGTCAGCGGCACGCTGGACACGCGTGACGTGATCTACTGTCTGAGCCTCACCATCTTTTTCCTCTTCATCACCACACGGGTGCTGGAGGCGCGGAGGTGGCGAGCATGAACGAGCAACGCCGACAACGGATCAGCAACATCCTGCTGTGGGTGGCGTTGGTCGCCATGGGCGTGGCCGCTGTCGCGCTCATGATCGAACGCCGCCTGAGTTTCGTCAGCGAGATCGCCTTCGGCGTGGCCGGTGCCCTGTTGCTCACCTTCATCATCCTCGAGCCGGTGCGCACCCGCACCTGGATCACCAGCCGGCAGGTCCGGTATGGCAGCAACGCGGTGATGATGAGCCTGCTGTTGCTGGCCGTGCTGGGGGTCGCCAACTTCCTGGCCGACCGTCACCCCTACCGCGTTGATGTCACTGCAAACCGTCGCCTGTCCCTGGCGCCGCAGACGGTGGACCTGCTGCGCACGCTGGAGGGACCGGTGCGCGTGGTCGCCTTCTTCCCTAACTCCGAGGGAAAGCAGGCGGCGCTCGACCTGTTCGATCAATACCGTTACCACTACCCGCAGTGGGAGGTGGAGACGCACGACCCGTTCGTCGAGCCCAGCCAGGCGCAGCAGTGGGGCGTCACCGAGAGCTGGCGACCGACGGTCTTCATCCTCTACGGGGAACGGCAGGAGACGATCCACGAGGTCAGCGAGGTGGAGGTCACCAGCGCCCTGGTGCGGCTGACCCGCAGCCAGAACCCGGTGGTCTACTTCCTCACCGGCCACGGCGAGTTGGAACTGAACGATGCCGGCCAGACCGGACTCTCCACACTCCGCTCGCGGCTGGAGTCGGAGGGGTTCACGGTGCGCTCGCTCAACCTGCTCATCACCACCACCGTGCCCGCCGACGCCAGCGTGGTGGCGCTGGTGGGTCCGCAGCGCCCGCTGGCCCAGGGGGAGGTGGACCGCCTGGCCGAGTACGCGGACAGGGGGGGATCGCTGATGATCCTGTTGGACCCCACCGCCGACGCGGAGATGGATTCGTCGCCGCTGGCGGATTGGCTGGCCCAGCGCTGGGGGGTTGCTTTCCGCCGTGACATCGTCATCGAGCAGACGGCCAACTTCCCTGGCTGTCCCTATCCCGCCTGCCCGGTGATCGAACCCTCTTCCGGCAGCCCTATCGGTGGACGAATGCAAGACACCTTTGTGTATCTGCTCGAGGCGCGTTCCATCCACCCGGTCACCGCTACCCTGGCGACGACGGCGACGCAGCCGACCTACACCCCGCTGCTGCAGAGCAGCCGCGACAGTTGGGGGGAGACCTCCCTGGACACGGCCCAGTATAACGAGGATGTGGATGTGCGAGGACCGCTGGACCTGGCGGTCACCGTGGAGGACCCCGACAGCGGGGCGCGGTTGGCCCTGTTCGGCGACTGTCATTTCGTCTCCAACGTCTCGGTGCGAGACCTCTGGAACAGCGATCTGGTCGTCAACACCCTGGACTGGTTCACCCAGGACGAGACGCTGATCTCCATCCGGCCGCGGGAGGACGTGGAGCGTCACCTGACGATCAGCAGTGGGCTGGTGCTGAGCGCTACTTTCGTCTTCCTGGTCATCCTGGTGCCGCTGGCGGTGGTGGGCATCGGCCTGCTTGTCTTTGCGGCGCGGAGGTGGCGACGATGAAGGGCAGCAGCAAGACCTGGATCGTCCTCGGCGCGTTGGCGATCGTGGCGGCGGCGCTGTTGATCCTGGAACTGCGGGGCGCCCTGCCGCGCTCCTCCTCCGAAGAGGTGGAGTACGTGTGGGACATCGAAACGACGGATGTCGTCGCCGTGCGGGTGACCAACAACATCTCGGGGACGGTAACGGCAGTGGAGCGGAATGCGGCGGGGGAATGGCAGGTGACTGAGCCCTCCCCCGGCGCGGCCAGCCACACCGACTGCACGACGCTGGCCTACTATCTCTCTACTCTCCAGGTGGAGCAAACGATCGAGACCCCGCCGGCTGCGGAGATGGAGGCTTATGGCCTGATCACGCCGACCTACACCGTGGAGGTGAGGCTGGGGGATGGTAACACGCTCACCCTGGAGGTGGGCAACCGTGCGGTCAGCGGTTACTACTACGCGCGGCGAGCCGGTGAGGAGGCCGTGCTCCTGGTGACGGGCTACGTCGTGGATGAGATCGTGCGGATTGTCGAATCGCCGCCCTATGAGGCTACACCGACTCCCCCTATGCCCTCGATGTTGGGGCCGGAGTCGCCAGACGGATAATCCCTGTGTGTCTTTCAGACCTCCGAGGCCCGTGGAGGCCTCGGAGGTCTGAGGGGTCTGAGATGGATAGGTTCGACGAGTTGGATGATAGCGAAATAGAACCCCTTCCTGACGACATCGCGGAGGTCCAGGAGGAACCTGGAGGGGTGGATACCCTGGTGGCCTTGGGCCAGGCGCAGGGATATGTCACGTTTGATGACATCCTGAACGTCTTCCCTGAGGCCGAAGAGAATATGGATCAGTTAGAGGATATCTTTGCAGTCTTGATGGATGCCGGTATCCCCATCGGCGAGCCCATGGAGGCCGAGGAGGAGATCGGCGAGCCCGAGGAGGGGCGGGGGATAGGCTTGACCAGCGAAGAGGAAGCCTACTTCCGCGCCGTCGAGACAGACGACACCATCGGTCTGTACCTGAAAGAGATCAGCCGCGTGCCGCTCTTGACCCAGGAGCAGGAGGTGGCGCTGGCCAAGCGCATGGAGCGCGGCAAACAGATGGAGAAGGAACTGCAGCGGAACGGGTTGGATCCGGCGCGGCGTCAGGAGATGATGGCGATCATTGAAGACGGTCGCGCTGCCCGTGAGCACCTGATCCGCGCCAACTCCCGGTTGGTCATCTCCGTGGCCAAGAAGTACATCGGCCGGGGTGTGCCTTTCCTGGACCTCATCCAGGAGGGGAACATCGGCCTGATCCGCGCCGCCAACAAGTTCAATTACCGGTTGGGCCATAAGTTCTCCACTTACGCCACCTGGTGGATCCGCCAGGCGGTGACCCGCTCCATCGCCGACCAGTCGCGCACGATCCGCGTGCCGGTGCATATGGGCGACCAGATCAACCGCCTGCTGCGCGTCTCGCACCGGCTGACGCAGGAACTGGGCCGCGAACCGACCAGCGAGGAACTGGGCCGACAGCTGGACATCCCGCCGCGCAAGGTGGAGCAGATGCTGGAGGTGGCCCGCCGTCCGCTGAGCCTGGAGATGCCCACCGACGAGGAAGAGGAGAGCACGCTGGGCGACTTCATCGAGGACGAGCGGGCGGTCTCTCCCCCTGACGCGGTCAGTGATTCGGTGTTGCGGCAGATGGTGAACGAGATCCTCCAGGAACTGCCGCCGCGGGAGGTGCGCATCCTGCAGTTGCGGTACGGCCTGGTGGATGGGGAGACCTACACGCTGGAGGAGGTGGGGAAGAAGTTGGGGGTGACCCGCGAACGGGTGCGTCAGATCGAGGCCCAGGCGCTCAGCCGCCTGCGCCACCCTACCCACGCCCGCCGGTTGAGGGATTTCTTGCGGAGTTGATGTCGCTGGACAGCCAGTGAGAGTCTGAGGAGAAGCGGCTCCAATGGCGGATGATCTTCCCCAGGTGGACACGAAAGAGTTCCTCCGCCCCATCCTCTTCGGGTTGGCGGAAGAGGAACTGGACGACCTGGCTCGGGCCGCTGTTGTGCGCTCTTTCTCGCCTGGTGCCGCGATCTGTCGAGAGGGGGAGCCGGCGGGGGCTTTCTTCGTCGTCGTCTCCGGGCGGGTGGCCATCCTGAAGCAGTTGGACGACCAGACGGAACGGCTGCTCCACCACGCCGGCCCCGGCGAGTTCTTCGGCGAGATGGCTATCGTCCAGGAAAGCGGCCGCACCGCTACCGTTCGTGCGGTCGAGCCGACACTGGTGCTGGAAATCGGGCGGGAGGAGTTCCTCAGCGTCCTGGGGCGCAGCCCTTCGCTGGCCGTCCGCATCCTGGTTCACCTGACCGACCGCCTGCGCAGTGCCGATCAGCAGGCCATCGTCGAACTGCGGCAGGCGAACGAGGAGTTGCGTCGCGCCTTCGCACGGCTGGAGCGGCTGGACCGTACCAAGTCGGATTTCATCCAGGTTTCGGCTCACGAACTGCGCACCCCGGTGGCGGCGCTGAAGGGGTATGCGCAGATGATGAAGGACCACCCGGTGGTGAAGAAGGATCCGAGCCTGAGCGCGCTCGTGGAGGGCGTGATCACCAGCACCGACCGTCTGCACCGCATCTTCGATAACATCCTCGACCTCTCGCGGGTTGTGGCCGGCGGCCTGGAGATACATCGCAGTCCGGTGAGCCTGGCGATCATCTTCCAGGGCATCCGGCTGGAGTTCAGCGAGGCGCTGGAGCGGCGCAACCTGACGCTGGAACTGGTGGGCTTGAGCGGGTTGCCGTTCTGTCCGGCGGATCCCGACCTCATCTACAAGGCCTTCCGGCACCTGGTGAACAATGCGCTGAAGTACACTCCCGATGGCGGGCGGATCACCGTGACCGGCCAGCAGGTGTCGTTGCCTGACCTGGGAGACTGTGTGGAAGTGGTCGTGGCGGATACCGGCATCGGTATTGCCCCGGAGGACCTGGACCTCATCTTCGAGAAGTTCTATCGCACTGGTGAGGTGGCGCTGCACTCCTCGGGGACCGTGAACTTCAAAGGGGGCGGGCCAGGTTTGGGGCTGGCCATCGCTCAGGGGGCCGTCCTGGCCCACGGTGGGCGCATCTGGGCCGAGAGCCCCGGCTATGACGAGCAGACCTGTCCGGGCAGCCGCTTCATCGTGCAGTTGCCCCTCGGAGGGACGGGGTGAACGGCTGGCAGTCGGTGCTCGACCTGTTGAGCGGCGGGCCAGGTGCCTTTGTCTACCACCTGATGGTGCTGCTGGCCCTGCTGGCAACGGCGGGCATCGCCTTCATCGAATACCGCCGCGCCCGCAACCCCGACCAACAGCGTATCGCCTGGGCCTTCTTGGTGCTGTTCCTGGTACGCGCCCTGCTCCTGATGACCAGCCCGGCACAGGCTGATTCCCTGACTGGCGGCGTGTCACTGGTCAACCTGTCTCTGCCCGTCCTGGCCGGCGCACTGGAGGTGGTCAGCCTGGCTGTGATGTGGTGGGCTTTCCTGACCCCGTTGGTGGGCAGGCGGGGCGGCCGGTTGTTTCTGTTCGGTACCCTCGGACTGGCGGCGGTCGTTGTGGCCGTCTTCATTCCCCTGTGGTCCCGCGCACTACGCCAGGGCACGACCGCGGGTTACAGCGCGTCCTGGCAATACTCCGCCTGGACTGCCTGGGTGACCCTGATCGCCCTTTCCGCTGCGCTCGTGTTGTTCCTCGGCCGGCGGCGTGTCGAGTACGACCTGCCGACGATCTCCTTCGCTATGCTGGCCGGTGGGGGTGGCCTGGTCCTGTTCGGCCAGATAGGGGCAGGGCGGGTGGTCAGCCTGATCGCCTATTCGCTGCTGGTGGTCGCGGTGTACCGGACCGCGCTGCAGGACCTCTACGCCTACCGGCGGGAACTGGAGACGCTGAGCGAAGAGTCCCTGCGGCAGACCCGCGAACTGTTGTTTCTGCTCGAGGTGGGCCGGGCGGTGGGGGAATCGCTGGAATTGGACGCCATGCTGCACAACGTGGCGGCCAGCGTGGCCAACGCGCTCGATGCGGATCGCTCGGCGGTTTTCCTGGCGGGCGAAGAAGAGGAATCGCTGTGGCTGGCGGCGCAGTATGTCCCGCTGCAGCGGGCGGGGACCCGGCACGAGGCGCAGCCGGTCTCACTGAGCGATCAGCCGTTGCTGGAGCACGTCTTGCGGCGACGGAAGCAGATGCTCGTCAGCCCGCAATCCAGCCCTTCCCGGCTGCGCCCGCTCTATGACCTGCTTGGCAGCCATGAAGAGGGACCTTTGATTGTGCAGCCACTGCTCCTGAAGCAGCGCGTGCTGGGGGTGCTGGTGGTCGGCAATGACCGAAGCAAGCGCCCATTCGATGCGGGGGAGGCGCGGCTGTGTGACGCTGCCGCCCCGCAGATCGCCGCAGCGATCGAGAACGCCCGTCTCTATAGCCGCGTCGAGCAACAGGCTGCTCGGCTGACTGCGGCGTTGCAGGCTCAGCAGGAGGAGGCCAGTCGCCGCGAGGCGATCCTGGAGAGCACTGCTGAGGGGATCATTGTCACCGATGCCGGGGGGCAGGTGGCGCTGATGAACGCCGCGGCGGAGCGGGTGCTTGGGGTCGAACGGAGCCAGGTGTTAGGCCATCCCCTGCAGCCGCTGCTGGAGGCCGTGGCTATTGACCGTGAGGTGAATCTGGAACGTCTGCAGCAGGCCGCGCTGCCGGTCCACCTGACCTTCGAGTTGCAGGGCCGGCAGGTGGAGGTCAGCGCGGCGCCGGTCCGTGCAGCCGACGGCACTTTCCTGGGGATGGTAGCCGTGCTGAGGGATGTGACCAGGGAGGTCCAGGCGGAGCGGGCGAAGCGGGAGTTCATTGCTGTCATCTCCCACGAACTGCGCACTCCGCTCACGGCCATCCTGGGCTACGCCGAGGTCCTCTACGCGGGCACGGCTGGTGACCTGAACCCCACTCAGTCCCGATTTGTCACCACCATCCACGACAACGCCCGTCGGCTGGTCAGTCTGGCGAATAACCTGATCGCCCTTTCGGAGGGGGATCGTGGGCGGCTGGAGTTGCAGTACGCGCCCACCGATCTGGCGTTCATCATCGGTGATGTGGCCAGAGGCTTTGCCGCGCGGATGGAGGCGGCGCAGTTGGAGTGCACGGTGGAGGTGGAACGCGACCTGCCGTTGATCGAGGCTGACCCGGAGCGCATCCGCCAGATTCTGGTGAACCTGGTCAGCAATGCCATGAAGTACACTTTCCCTGGCGGCCGGGTGACCATCGGCGCGGGGGCGATGCCGGTGGCGGAGGGCGGCGAGCCGGAGTACTGCCGGCTGTGGGTCAGCGACACAGGCGTGGGCATCGCGCCGGACAAGCAGCAGGTTATCTGGGAGCGCTTTTCTCGCGGCGACGGGCCGGTGAGGGAAGAGGGGAGTGGCCTGGGCCTGGGGTTGACGATCGTCAAGTCGCTCGCCGAGGCCCATGGGGGCCGGGTGTGGGTCGAATCGGCCCCTGGTCAGGGCAGCACCTTCACCGTGCTTCTGCCGGTGCGCCGTCCCGCCCCGTCGCTGCTGGAGGGGGAGCCCGCTTACCCGGCGCTGGCGTGACGCCCCCATCGCGGAACCTGAAACCCTGAAACCTGGAACCCCAAAGCCTGAAACCCTCGCGGGGTGACTTTCCCGACCAGAGCCCAATGAACGGAGAACAGGAGGAGAAGGGATGGATACGGTGCGGGAAGTGTTGAGCGCCTTGCTTCTCGCGCCTGGTGATCTGTACTACCACCTCGCGCTGCTGTTCACATTGCAGGTCCTGGTTGCGGTGGCCTGGGGCTACCATCAACGTCAGCGGGACGAGGGCGGAGCCTGGCAGGTGCTGGCAGCGGCAGTGGGCATGCTGCTCACCCGTGTGGTGCTGATCGGCGGCAGCGCCGTGGCCGGTGCTGGCGCCTTGCCCGCGGCTGCGCTGCTGCCTCCGCTGGAACGCTTCCTCGATCTGACGTTGCTGATCCTGACCCTGTGGGGTTTCCTTCCCCTCCTTCGTGACCACGTGCGGTTGGGCGCAGCCTGGCTGGCCGTGGGACTGCTTGGGGCAGGGCTGGCCTATGCCTCTTTCGCCGCCATCTGGCCGACGCTGGAGGCGGCAGGGCTGGCCTACAACGGCTACTGGCAGTCCCTGGTGTGGGACATCGCTGGCGTGGCCCTGGCTGCGCTGGGTCTCCTGCTCCTGCTCATCTGGTCACGGCCAGGCGTGGGGTTGCTGGCGGCGGCGCTCCTGGCCTGGCTGGGCGGGTACCTCTTTCAACTCCTGGCGCCACCTTTCTCCCCGCACCTGGCGGCGGCGGTGCGACTGGCGAACCTGATGGCGGTCCCGCTGGTGACCGCGCTGGCCTTCCGCGAGGCGCTGCGCACTCCTGCTCCTCAGGCCGTTGCCCCTCCCGCGCCGACCGTCTCCGGTGACCTGCGTCCCCTGCTTGACCTGGCACGAAGGGTTGAGGTGGCGGCGGACCCGGAGGCGGTGCTCGCCTCCGTCCTGCCCAATCTGGCGGGCTTCCTGGGGGCGGATTTCCTGACCGCGGGCCTGTTGACCGGCCGCGCCGGTTCTGAACTGCGCATCGTGGCGGTCCATCCCGCCCGCAATGACAGCAGTCCCCCCTCCTTTACCCTCTCGCTCAAGACCTGCCCGCCGCTGAACTCTGCCGCCCGTTCGCGCCGGTCGCAATTGATTGATGACCTGGCCACCGAACCGGGCCTGACCGCGTTGATGGGCCAACTGGGTTTTCCCCAGGGGGGACCGCTCCTCTGCGAACCGCTTGTCAGCGGGAGAGAGACGCTGGGGTTGCTGCTCCTGCCCGGGAACGGTCGTCCGATCTCCGAGGATCAACAGGAGGGAGCGCGCGCGGCGGCGGCGCTGCTGGGCGGAGCGGTGGCCAGCGCCTTCGCCCGCCGCGTGCTCCAGCAGCAGGTCGCCGACCTGACGGCAGCACTCCAGGCGCAGGAGGGGTACAAGGAACGCACCGCAGCCGCACAGGCGGAATCCGAACAGGCCCGCCGTGACTCCCAGGAGTTCGCCCGCCGGGTGACCGAACTGGAAGAGGAACTGGCCCGCCAGCGCCGCCACAGCGAGGAACTGGCGGAACTGCTCCGCCTGCGCGAGGAGCAGGCCCAGCAGGGGGCCGCTGCCGCTATCTATGAGGGGGAGATGAAGAGCCTGGCTGAGACCTGTGAGCGGTTGCAAAGCCAGGTGGAAGAGTGGCGGCAGCGGAGCGAGGAGTGGGAGCAGGAACGGGAGCACCTGCTGGAGCAGTTGCGCGTCGCCGGGGGGCAGGAGGAGCCTGTGGAGACTGCGGCGGCGAACGGCGTGCTGGTCGCCGACGAGCGGGGCAACATCGTCATGGCCGATAGCGGCGCCCAGTCCATCCTCAAACAGCGCGAGCGCGACCTGCTCGGCGTGCCGCTGCACGGCCTGCTTCCTGACCCGGTCTGGGCGCAGGCGGTGGGTGAGCTGCTCTCCGGAGCCCCAGGCGGGGATGAGGGGACCGCGGTGACCTTCGAACGTGGCGGACGGGTGGGGCGCGCGCGCATGCGCCGCCTGTCCGTCAGCGGGGGAGCGCCTGCGGGATATGTCGTGATGCTCTACGCCGATCAGGAGCAGGACGACCGGGGAGAGGTACTCTCCGGCCTGGCCAACGAGTTGCGCACGCCGATGACTTCCATCGTGGGCTACACCGACCTGCTGCTCAGCGAGTCGGCGGGCATCCTGGGGGAGATGCAACGCAAATTCATGCAGCGGGTGAAGGCCAATGTCGAGCGCATGGGCAGCCTGCTCAACGACCTCATTGACCTGGCCACCACGGGCGGGACGCGCATCGAACTGAGCGCCGAGCCGGTTGACCTGATCTCGGTGATCGAGGAGGCCATCGTCGGCCTCTCGGCCCGTTTCCGGGAGCGCAACCTGACCGTCCGGCTCGACCTGCCGCTCCAGTTGCCGCCGGTGCGGGCGGATCGGGATGCGCTGTACCAGATCATGCTCCACCTGCTCTCCAACGCCGGCCAGTGCTCGCGACAGGGGACAGAGGTGGTCGTCACTGGCCATCTGGAGAAGGCGGAGGGATTGCCTCCGTACCTGCGCATCTCCGTCGCGGATACCGGCGGCGGCATCGCCCCTGAGGATCATCCGCGGGTCTTCCAGCGTTTCTACCGCGCCGATAGCCCGCTCATCGCCGGGCTGGGGGAGACGGGGGTTGGCATGGCCATCGCCAAGGCGTTGGTGGAGGCGCACGGCGGGCGCATCTGGGTAGAGAGTGAGATGGGGGTCGGCAGCACCTTCAGTTTCATCATGCCGGTCAGCGAATAGGAGAGGGGAGATGGGCCGGGCAGGCGAGGCATCAGCAGCAAGGGGTGGACTGCGCACCCTGGCGGTGGGTGCGGTGCTCTTCGTGGGGGCCGCTGCGTTGCTGCTGGGCAGCCTGTGGCTGGTCGCCACCGAGCGGCTGATGAGCCTGCCACCGGTCTCGCCCGTTGCGCAGGTGACGCCGCTTCCCACGCCGCCGGTCACGGTCAAGGCCACGCTACTGCCCCCGCCCACGGCCACCGTCCCGCCTACCCCCTCCCCCACGGGGGCGGCGACCGTTGTTCCGATGGCGCCCTTTTCCCCCACGCCCACCGTCGGCGCGGCTCTCTACCCCACCTGCCCCCCGCCTGCCGGCTGGCGAGCCTATTGGGTGCAGCCTGGTGACACGCTCTACTCCCTGGCGTGGCGCGCCGGCACGTCCGTCTTCGTGCTGATGCAGGCCAACTGTCTGGATAGTGAGATATTGCTGGCTGGCCGCATCATCTATCTGCCGCCCTCTTTCTTTGCCACCCCCACGGCTGTGCCCTGCGGCCCGCCGCCGGGTTGGGTGCTCTACACCGTCTCCGCCGGCGACACGCTGTACAACCTGGCTTTGCGCACAGGCACCACCATCGAGGCCATCCGGCGGGCCAACTGCATGCTGGGGTACGTGCTCTACGTCGGCCAGCCGCTCTACCTGCCGACCTATCCGGCGCCCCTCTCGCCGATCCCCTCCTGGACGCCGGAGGTGCCCACCTTCACTCCCACGCCGACGCCGACGGAGACCCTGATGCCGACGGAAACGCCCACACCCGTCCCCTCGTTCACGCCGACGGAGACGCCCATCCCGACGGCGACCCCCGCGCCCACAGAGACGCCTCCGCCGACGGAGACGCCTTCGCCCACGCTGCCCCTGCCCTTCTACCCCACCGAGACACCCACGCCACAGAGTGCTCCGCTGGGGTCTGATTCCTTGCAACTACCCTCTTCCCCCTCTTGACTTGGCTGCCCAACTTTCTATAATAGTATCAGGGTATCCTCTCCCTATTGCCTTCTGCTTCTCCGCGTCCTCTTCTTCCCCATTGCTCAGCTGGTAAGCCTGTGCGGCTGGTGGGGCGGTGTCGTTCGTTCCGTAGCCAGCGCATCCTATGCGCTGGCGGGCGGCATCGTTCGTTCCGTAGCCAGCGCGTCCTGTGCGCTGGCGGGGTGGCATCGTTCGTTCCGTAGCCAGCGCATCCTATGCGCTGGCGGGCGGCATCGTTCGTTCCGTAGCCAGCGCATCCTATGCGCTGGCGG
>DAOTYX010000203.1:0-11642 GCA_034434635.1 Anaerolineae bacterium
GGGATGTCACAAAATGACCGTAGGGGCGGCATCCCAATGCCGCCCGCCGATCCCTACCGGAGGGTGGCCGCAGCGGCAGCCTCAGCAGGGGCGCGTTGACCCAGCAACACCGCCTCTACCGCCGCCTGCAACGGCGGCCCCACCGCTGCCCGAACCGCTGGCTCGGGTGGGAGTGTCGCGGCCTGGAGCAGCATCTCCAGCATCGCCTGTTCTTCCCCCCTGGTTGCCCACCCTTGCAGACTGCTCGACGTCGTCGGCAGGTAACCCAAGGCCCGAGTCCAGGGGTTGCTGTGCTCTGGCTCCAGCAGCCACTCCAGCAGTGTCACTGCCAGCCTCTGCCGGTCGGGATCAGGGGTCACGAGACCCACAGCCCACCCACGGGCCAGGGTGGCCGCCTTGCCGTCGCGGGTGGGCAGCGGAGCCGGGGCCAGGTCTGACTCCCCTGCCGACCAGTAATCCTGGGAACTCACCACCGCCACACCCGCCTCTCCCGTCTGTAGTCGCTCCCAACAGCCGGATGTGTCGGTGATGTCCAACACCATCGCAGGGGAGATCACCCCCGTGGCGACGCCCTGCTCGTAGAAGGTGAGGAGCGCAACCAGGGTGTCCTGTTGTAGACCGGGGTTGCCCTGCGCGTCCTCTACCCCGCCTCCTGCCGCCAGATACTGCGCCAGCAGGGAATCGTTCACCCCTCCGCTGACCCTCCCGGCAGGGAACACAAAGGGGACTCCTGCAGAGAGGATCGCCGTCCAGGTCAGCGGCGGTGTGGCGAACAATGTCGTGCGGTAGGCCAGGTGCTCCAGTTCCGCGGCAATCATCACCCCTGCAGTCTGGTCCTCAGAACCGACAAGGGCGAATGGGAACAGCTCGGCCACCAGGTCGGTGGAGAGGTGGTCCCCCAGAGGTTGCAGCAGGTCGGTCTGGGCGGCCAGGCGCAGATCGGTGGCGTCCAGCACGATCAGGTCGGGCAAGACGGAAGGGGCAGCCACACTGGCGGTGCGCAACAGGTCCAGAAGTCCGCCGCGCCCGTGGGCCTTCTTGACGAGCACTTCCACCTGTACGTCGGAGTGGGTACGGCTGAACTCAGCCAGGCGCTCGGCCAGCAAGGCAGCCGCTGCCCCGTCGCCGTAGGGGCTCAGTTCCTCCGGCACCCACAGCCTCAGCGTGACCACCAGCGGCTGCGTCGAGGAACGAGTGGCGGTCGGCGCAGGCAGTGGACTGGGGGAGGGCGACGGCGAGGCGGGGACCACTGTCGGCGTGGGCGACGGCGCGCATCCGGCCAACACCACCAACAGCGCGGCGAGCCACACGGCTACGATCTGGACCGGCCCTTTCATCACCTCTCGGCCGGCTGACCTAATCGCCTGCATACCGCTGTTCCAGCCAGGGATCCCCCTCGTTGTGGTAGCCGGCCTGCTCCCAGAAGCCGGGGCGGTCTTCCAGGGAGAACTCCATCCCCCGCACCCACTTGGCCGACTTCCAGAAGTAGAGGTCGGGCACCACCAACCGCAGCGGCCAGCCGTGCTCTGGTGCCAGTGGCTGGTCATTGTAGCGCCAGGCCAGGAGGACGTTGTCGGCCAGCAGGCGAGAGAGGGGTAGATTGGCGGTGAAGCCACGTTCGGCGTGGACGATGACGAAGTCGGCGCCCGGCAGTGGCTGCACCAGCGCCAGCACGTCGCGCACGAGCACCCCTTCCCAGACCGTGTTCAGCATTGACCAGCCGGTCACACAATGGATATCGGCCACGACCTGCGTGGATGGCATGGCGGTCAACTCGGCGTAGGTCAGGCGGCGTTCCCGCTCCACCGCGCCGAAAAGCCGGAAATCCCAGTTGTCCAGACTGATATAGCGCGGTACCGGCCCATAGTGCAGCACCGGCATAGTCTCCACCAGCGTCTGCCCAGGTGGAACACGTCTCCGCTCGCTCATCATTACCTCCTTGTCGCGGTTATAGCCCCAAATCCCAACCGATCCCCAGCCGGCCCAGCCACTGCGTGAGCGTCTGCAGCCAGCCGGTGAACAACAGAACTCCCAGCAGGATCATCAGCACGCCGAAGGCGACCTGGATGGCGTGCAGGTAACGGGTCAGCCGTCGCAGGAGCAACCCTGCCCGGTCTATCGCCAACCCAACCAGGAGGAAGGGAACCCCCAGCCCGACAGAGTAGGCTGCCAGGAGCAGCACCGCTTGCAGCACTGTCGCCTGGTTCGCTCCCAGTGCCATGATGCCACCCAGGATCGGCCCCACGCAGGGGGTCCAACCCCCGGCGAAGGCCACGCCGATCAGCACAGAGGAAAGGTAGCCCCACTGGGGATGGCGGCGCACCTGGAGGCGGTGTTCGGCGTAGAGGAAAGGCAGGCGGATCAGACCGGTCAGCGCCAGGCCGAAGAAGACCAGCAGCAGGCCGCCGATCCAGCGTACCCAGTCGGCGCGCAGGAGACGGCCCAGACCGCCGGCTGCCAACCCCAGCAGCATGAACACGGCAGAGAAGCCGATGACGAAGGCCAGGGCGTGCAGAAAGGTCGTAAAGCGGGTGGCCAGAGAGGGACGCTCGTCGGTGGCAGCCACCGCCTGGCCGGTCAGATAGCCGATGTAGGCCGGTACCAGGGGGAGGACACATGGCGAGAGGAAGGAGGCCAGCCCGGCCAGCAGAGACATTACCATAGAGGGAGCCGTCGTGTTCATAAGGCACCTCAGATGCAGGGGCGCAAACCCACGACCTCCACCACCTGCACGGGTCGGCTGCGTCCTTTGACCGGCGTTTCAGCCCGCTTGCCCGTGGCGACGTGGTCAGCCACCCGGCGATACACCTCGTCGGAGATGAGGATGGCCGTGCCCAGTTCCCGATTCAGTCCCTCGATGCGGCTGGCGACGTTCGCCGGATCGCCGATGGGGGTGTATTCCGCGCGCGCCTCGCAGCCGATGCTGCCCACCACCGCCACGCCGGTGTGGATGCCGAAGCCGGTGCGCAGTTCAAAGGCGCCCAGTGTGCGGCGGATGGCGTTGAACTTCTCCAGCAGCACGTGTGCTTCCCACGCCGCCTGCACGGCGTGCAGGGCATGGTCGCTGTCCTCCAGTGGTGCGCCGAACAGCGCCAACACCCCGTCGCCAGTGTAGCGGGTCACCGTGCCGCCGTACTTGGCCAATGCCTGAATCAGGTTTTCGTAATAACTGTTGAGGGTCTGGATGACGCTCTCCGGCGGCGTCTGCTCGCACCAGGTGGTGAAATCGCGGATGTCGGTGAAGAGGATGGTCACCTCACGCCGCTCACCGCCGAGGGTGATCTGTCCGCCCAGGATGCCGTCGCGCACGGCGTCGCTGACGTACCGCCCGAAGGCAGCCTTCAGCCCTTCCATCTGGCGCAGCCGCGCCAGCATGACGTTGAAGTGCAGCCCCAGTTCGGAAATCTCGTCCGTAGTCAGCGGGCGGATGTAGGTGTCCAGGTTGCCACGGGAGACCTCGGCGATGCCCCGCTGGATCTCGCGCAGCGGGGTGGAGATGCTGCGCACCAGCAGCAGGGCCAGTGCGAGAGCGATACTGCTGGCCACCAACGCCACCAGGCCCGTCAGGCGCAGCGCCGCCGCCGGGTCGCCCCCCAGGCGGACGGCCTGACCGTAGCCGAAGAGGCCCACTGCTGTCACCGGCGCGCTGACGATGAGCAGGATCAGCAGCAGGAGTTTGGCCCGCAATTGCAGGCGTACCTGGTGCAGGTCTGTCGGCCCGGGCCGTGCCCCTACGGCCAGCGTGAGGCGCACGATGGGCTGCATGGCCCCCTCCATGTAGAAGAGAAACAGCACCTGACTGAGGGCGATCGTCGCCACCGTTGCCACCACGCCGCCGACCAGAGCCAACGAGAGACCGTAGCGCGGCACGAACAGCGCCGTCACCAGAAAGTAGACCACCACCGCCGCAGCGATGACACGGCCGATGACCCGCTGCGGGAAGACTACCGCCTCATGCCAGGCGACCATAGCCTCTTCCTGGAGGAGGTCCCCTTCGACGGGGGGGCTATCCTGCAGGAGCGAAGCCAGGAAGCGGCGCATCCCCCTGGAGAGGTGGTGCCAGAACAGGTAAGCCAATACCACCAGGCTGCCCACACCGAGGCTGATGGGGAGAAGGAACTCTCGCTCTGGCACGCGGGTAACGACGGTGGTGAACTGGACCGCGATCCACATCACCGGGGGAATGATGAGCAGTTGTGCGCTGAGAAAGGCCAGGAAGATATAGAGCGGGCGACCTCGCCACTGGGCGAAGAGGATCGCCGGCATGCGCTCTCCCAGGTAGTCCCGTGTCTTCGTCACCCGCATATCCTCGCGGCCTCAGAGTATACCGCGGGGCCAGGAGAATGCAAGAGGGGGTGATTCTTTGAGCGATTTGCCAAGACCGCGGGGTTCTGGTATAATTTTACGTGCGGGGCGTGGCGCAGTCCGGCTAGCGCGCTACAATGGGGTTGTAGAAGTCGACGGTTCAAATCCGTCCGCCCCGACAGAAGGCACCCTGGAACAGGGTGCCTTTTTGATTGCCTGCCCTTCACTGGCCGATCACCATTGCGGATGTCAGCGGATTGTGATAAGATAAGTCGAGAGGACAAAGAGCCATCTTCACATGGACGAAGGGCCGCGCATTCTTCTGCTGGAGGAGAATCCAGAGAGCCGCCTTCAGGCGGTCGAAGCCTTGCAGCAGGCGTTCCCCGCGTCGCAGGTGACGTCGGCCGCTACCGCTGCAGATTTTGCTGCCCTCCTGGATGGGCCGCCTTTCGACCTGGTCGTTACCGCTCAGAGCCTGAGCGGGACAAGTGGCCTGGAGGTCCTGCGGGCGGTCAAGGCCCGCTGGCCAGCCTGCGTGACGATCTTGTGCGCCGACACCGACGCCGAAGAAGTGGCCCCGGAGGTGCTGGAGGCGGGCGCGGACGAGTACGTGCCCCGGTCGCCGCGCCGTTTCGCCCGGCTGGCCACAGCCGCCCGTCTGGCGTTGGCCCGCGCCCGCCAACACCGGGCACTGCACGAGAGTGAGCAGCGCTACCACCTGCTCTTTCGCCATTCCCCCGTTGGCATTTTCTACTATGACCGTTCCCTGCGCGTCGTTGACTGCAACGACCGTTTCGTCGCCATCCTTCGCTCCAGCCGCGATCGCCTGGTCGGCCTGGACATCCAGAGGCTGCGGGATACGAGGGTGCTGGCCGCCATCCGCCAGGCCTTGGATGGCGAGGAGGGGTATTACGAGGGAGAGTATCGGCCGACGACCAGCACCGCGTTGATCCATGTCGCGCTGCGCACCGCGCCGATCTTCGATGCTCAGGGACAGGTCAGCGGCGGTGTGGGGATCGTGGAGGACGTCACCGACTACTGGCGGGCCCAGTCGGCGGTACAGCGGCGCACAGAGCAGCAGGAGGCGCTGCGCCAGGTGGCCCTGGACCTTACCGCCGAGTTGGACCTCGACGCCCTGCTCCATTCCATCGTCGCGCGGGCGGTGGAACTGGTGGGCGGTCAGTCCGGCGGCTTCTACCTGTACCGGCCGGAGGAGGATGTGCTGGAGTGGGCGGTGAGCATCGTGACTTCTGGCGCTTCCCTGCCTGTAGCCCCAGGCACGCGACTGCGGCGCGGCGAAGGGCTGGGTGGCAAGGTCTGGGAGACCGGACAACCGCTCCTCGTTCAGGACTACCAGTCCTGGGCGGGCCGTGCAGAGCAGTACAACGGCCTGCCGATTGCCGCTGTCGTGGGTGTGCCGGTCCGCTGGGGAGAGGAGTTCCTGGGAGTGCTGGAGGTGTTGGCTGACCTGCCGCACACGTTCTCCTCCGAAGACGTCGAGGTGCTGAGCCTCTTCGCCGCGCAGGCAGCGGTTGGCATCGAGAACGCCCGGCTCTTCGCCGCCACGCAACGCCGCGCGGAGGAGTTGGCCGTCCTGCACCGCGCCGTGATGGCTGTCTCCTCCCGCCTGGAGCCTGAGGCTGTGTTGACCGCGCTGGCCGAGCAGGTGGGGAAGGCGCTCCAGGTGACCAGCGCCTACATCTGCGGCTGGGATGAGCCCTCGCAGCGCCTCACGGTCCTGGCCCAGTGGGCCGGGCCTGAAGCCTTGCCCACAGAGATGCCGTCGGAAGTGGGCGTCGTGATGGACCTGCAACCCTTCCCGGCCTTTGTGCGGGCATTGCGCGAGCGCCGCCCTCTGGTCGTCCACGCCAGTGATCCCGACCTCGATCCCGGTGATCGCTGGGAGTCGCAGGAGTATGGCTGGAAGTCCTACCTGGTCGTGCCGCTGGTCATCGGCGAGCGCGTGACCGGCGCGGTGGAACTGTGGGAGACGCGCCGCGAGCGGCAGTTTACGGAGGCTGAGGTGCGGCTGTGCCAGTCCCTGGCGACTGAGGCGGCGGTGGCCATCGAGCACTCCCGGCTCTTCCGCGCCGAGCAGGAGCAGCGGGCACTGGCCGAGGCGCTGGCCGAGGCCGCTGCTGTCATCAGCAGCACCCTGGAGCAGGACCTGGTGCTCGACCGCATCCTGGAGCAGGTGGAGCGGGTGGTCACGGGGGACTCGTCCAATGTCATGCTGCTTGAGGGCGACCTTGCCCGCCCGGCGCGTTGGCGTGGCCACGGCGCGAGGTGGCAGGCAGAGACGGGAGTGGAGTTGACATTCTCGCTGGCCGAGACGCCCATCCTGCGGCGGATGGCAGAGACCGGCGAGCCGGCCGTGATCCCCGACACGGCTGCTGATCCCAACTGGGTGAAAGTGACCGGGGAAGAATGGCTGCGCTCCTACGTCGGCGCGCCCATCCGCATCGCCGGGGAGACGGTGGGCTTCCTCACCGTCCACAGCACCCAGGCTGGCCGCTTTGGCCCCGCCGATGCTCATCGCCTGTCCGTCTTCGCCAATCACGCAGCGGTGGCGATCCGCAACGCCCAACTGTACAACCGCCTCCGCCTCTACACCGAGCATCTGGAGGAGCAGGTGCAGGAGCGTACGGCCCACATCCAGGCGCAGTACGCCCAACTGGAAGCCATCCTGCGCAGCACCTCTGACGGCATCGTCGTCGTCTCCAGCCAGGGGGAGGTCCTTCAGACCAACCCTGTGGCTCACGCATGGCTCACCCAGGCCCTCTCACCGGAAGACGCCGCGCGGCTGCGGGAGACGGTGGCCGAACTGGCGCGGCGGGCCTGGGAGCGGCCGGAGGCGGTGTTGGAACTGGGCGGGCTGGATCTGGAGATGACGGCGTCGCCGGTGGTGGAAGGAGAAACGACGGGGACAATGAGCGTCATCGCCCTGCACGATGTCAGCCGCCTCAAGTCGCTCGACCGCATGAAGTCCCGTTTCGTCTCCAACGTGTCCCACGAACTGCGCACGCCGATCACCACGCTCAAACTGTATCTGACCCTGCTGCGCAAAAGTCCGCCCGAGCGGTGGCCGCAATACCTGGATGTTCTGGAGAAGGAGGTGGAGCGGCAGGCGCAGCTGGTGGAGGACATCCTGCAGATCTCCCGCGTGGACGCTGGACGGCTGGAACTGCGGCTTCAGCCGATGTCGCTCAACCATCTGGCCGACACGATGGTCGAACGCCACCGGGTGATGGCCCAGAGCCGCGGTGTGACCCTGGAGTGCCGCCTGTCGCCGGAGGAGCCCGCCGTGCTGGCGGACGTCGAGCAGATGGCTCTGGCGCTCAACAACCTGGTGATCAACGCCATTTACCACACCCTGCGCGACGGGCGGGTCACGGTCTCCGCTGGCAAGGTGGAGGCGGAGGAACGTCTTTGGGGGGTGCTGGAGGTGGCCGATACGGGTATCGGCATTCCGGCGGACGAGTTGCCGCACATCTACGAACGATTTTTCCGCGGCGAGCAGTCGCGGCAGATGCAACTGCCGGGGACTGGCCTGGGGCTGGCGATCGTGAAAGAGATCGTGGAACTGCACCGCGGGCGCGTGACGGTGAAAAGCGTGCCCGGTCAGGGCTCGACGTTCACCATCTGGCTGCCGCTGGCGGAGCGGGCGTCGTTGTAACATCCGCATTCGCACGGGAGGGAGGTCTAGAGAAGCATGGAAAGGCAGCGCGTCCTGGTGATCGAGGACCACGAACCGTTGTTGATGGCCATTCGGGAGATCCTGGAGGCGGAGGGGTATGCTGTGTCAACCGCCACCGATGGCCTGCGAGGGCTGGAGGTCATGGAGCGGGTGCGGCCCGACCTGATCGTGGCCGACATCATGATGCCCAACATGGACGGGTACGCCTTCTTTGAGGCCGTGCGCTCGCGCCCGGAGTGGACGCCAATCCCCTTCATCTTCCTCACCGCCAAAACGGAGCGGGAGGATGTCCTCAAGGGTAAGGGCATGGGGGCTGAGGACTATCTGGCCAAGCCCTTCGACCCGCAGGAACTGTTGGTGGTGGTCCGCGCGCGACTGGGGCGTGCCCGGGCGATCCGCGAGGTCTCCGAGGCGGAGTTTGCCCGCCTCAAGCAGCAGATCGTCACCGTCCTGGGCCACGAACTGCGTACCCCGCTGACTTACATCTCCGGCTACACCGAACTGGCGCTGGAGGAGATCTCCACGATGTCGCCGGAGATGCTTCAGGAGTTCCTTCTGGGCATCAAGCGCGGCGCCGACCGACTGGTGCGGCTGGTGGAAGACATCCTGCTGCTGGTGCGCCTGGACACCGGACGGGCTGCCGAGGAGTTCCGTATGCTGGCGGAGGTGCGCCGGGATGTGGCCACGGTGGTGAGGCGGGCGGTAGAAGGGCACGCGACGCAGGCGGCAGCGCGCGGCGTGACGTTGGAGACCGAGATTGCTCCCGATCTGCCCCCGGTACGGTTCTTCGAGCCCTTTCTGCAGGATGCCCTGGGGAGGTTGGTGGAGAACGGCATCAAGTTCTCGCTGGGCGCGGAGAAACGGGTGACGGTGACAGCCCGCCCCGCGAACGGCGGGGTGGAGGTGGCGATCACCGACCGCGGGGTGGGCATCTCCCCCGAGGATGCTCAGCACCTGTTCGAACGTTTCCGGCAGTTTGGGCGCGAGCGGATGGAGCAGCAGGGAGCGGGCCTGGGGCTGGCCATCGCCTGGGAACTGATCAGATTGCACAACGGCACTATCCTGGTGGAAAGCCAGCCCGGCCTGGGCAGCACGTTCACCGTCTGCCTCCCGCCCGCCGAGGCCG
This sequence comes from Anaerolineae bacterium, assembly GCA_034434635.1. GTDB lineage: Bacteria > Chloroflexota > Anaerolineae > B4-G1 > DUEL01 > DAOTYX01. The sequence goes on from DAOTYX010000203.1 coordinate 9,129, forward strand.
TATGACGCAGATGCAACCGGTCGCCGACCGGCGGCAGTGGAATGGGGCGTTGCGGCAGTTGCCGGCGCCGCACGTGTTGCAGACCTGGGAGTGGGGCGCGTTCAAGGAGCGGCATGGCTGGCAGGCGGAGCGCTGGCTGTGGGAGGATTCGGGTACCGCGCGCGCCGCTGCGCTGGTGCTGAACCGCCCGGTGGGATTGGGCGCGCTCCGCCTGATGTACATCCCCAAGGGCCCCCTGCTGGACTATGACGATTTACCGCTGCTCGAGCGCGTTCTGGGCGACCTGGAAGGGCTGGCCCGCGCGCGACGGGCGGTCCTGGTGAAGGCGGACCCCGACGTCCGCGTTGACACATCCCAGGGGGCAACGGTGATGGCCTGCCTGGCCCGCCGGGGCTGGCGTGCCGCACGCCAGCAGGTACAGTTCCGCAGCACCCTCTTGCTCGACCTTACCCGCGACCTGGATGACATCCTGGCGGGCATGAAGTCCAAGTGGCGCTACAACATCCGCCTGGCGGTGCGCCGTGGGGTGACGGTGCGGCCGGGAGGCGTTGACGACATCCCGCTGCTCTACCTGATGTATCTGGAGACCAGCCAGCGGGATCATTTCGTCGTCCGCCCGGAGGCGTACTATCGGGACCTCTGGGGGATGTTCATCGCTGCCGGGCTTGCGCAGCCGTTCATCGCCGAGGTGGAGGGTGAGCCGGTGGCGATGACGGTGCTGTTCTGCTTCGCCGACCGCGCCTGGTATATGTATGGCGCTTCCCGCGACCGGCATCGCGAAAGCATGCCCAACCATCTCCTGCAGTGGGAGGCGATCCGCTGGGCCAAAGCGCAGGGCTGCACGGTCTACGATCTGTGGGGTGCTCCGGAACAGGAGGACGAGGCGGACCCGCTGTGGGGGGTCTACCGTTTCAAGCAGGGGTTCGGCGCGGAGTGGGTGCGGCACATTGGCGCCTATGACTTCCCTGTCTCAGGGGCGCTCTATTGGCTCTATGAGGTGTTGGCTCCCCGCCTGCTGGCGCTGATGCGCTGGCGTCACTGGCAGAACGCGGCCCGGCAGGGCGGACTTGCGGACTCTGACCACTGAACCTCGATCTGGCTACCTGCAGTTTTCCCCCGGTCCCTTCGGACAGGCTTCAGTTGCCTGCTACGGCTGGCTGCTCACCCTCTGGTCTTTGTGAGCCGCCCTGTGGTTCGACCCCTTTGGTTCCTCTACAAGGAGGCCTGGCCGGGGGCTTACGGCCCCCGGCGGTCTTTGCTCCCGCGTTGCGCCCGGGCCAGGTCCCGCTCGGGCCGGTGCAGGTCACTCCTTCGTTCTGCGCCCCAGGGCCGACCAGATGCCTGGCGGGATGTCACGTCCGCGCTTGTGGGCGAAGTGCACGCGGTAGACCCAGCCCTCTTCGCGTTCCTCCCGTTCCAGGTAGCCCTTCTCGGCCAGGGCGTTGAGCATCCGGCGCACTTCCGCGACGGGCTGGCCGACATGTTCGGCTGCCTGCTCCGCTGTCTGCTCCCCTTCACGGGTGATGCGGTTCATCAACCGGCGTAAGGGTGGGGAGAGGTCCAGCAGGTCAGCGGGGGTGATGCCCTCGCGCCTGTCGCGCAATTGGATCTCGTCTTGAATGCGATCGAAGATGCCCATCTCTGCCTCCTAGAAGAACTCCGGAATCTCGATGGGCTCGGGCTGTGGCCGGCATTCGCCGCACCAGAGGACGTTGGAGACGACGACGGCCTTTGGCGTGTTGTTCGCGCCCACGTACATCGCCAGCATCACGGGCAGGGTGGTGGTATGGTGATCCTTGCATACCCCCCGTCCGCAGAACTTACAGACACCGACGGCCGGCTCACCGCAAGCATAACAGACCATTTTGGCTCCTGTTCCTGACGAGACCCCTCTCCTCGGGGGGCCCGGATTTACACTGCGGCGAGCTGGTTGGCGATGTCACGGATGCGTGCGGAGAAGGGGTGGTCGGGATAGCGCAGGGAGAAGATGTCGGCAGACTGCATACGGGCGACATCTTCGGAAAGTGGGAGGACGGCAGCGACGTGTGCGCGGTAGGTTTGTTCCACCTGTCGGCGCAGGTCATCGAAGTCGTAAGAGGAGAGCGCCTTGTTGACCACCAGGAACAGGTTGGGCACCTCCAGTTTGCGCGCCACATCCACCGTCACGGCGGTACCCTGGAAGTCCTGCTGGTCGGGGCGCAGCACGAGGAGGAGGACATCGGAGATGGCGATGGAAAGCAGGGTCTCCTCGTTCAAACCGGGATGGGTGTCGATGAAGAGGTAGTCCAGTTTCAGCCGCTCGATGAGGGCGCGGAAGCCGTCGTTGAGCAGGCCCACATCGTACCCCTCTCGGAGGACGCGGGCGATCTCCCCGGCGCGCATGCTGGCAGGAATCAGGTAGATGCTGCCGCCCATCAGCACGACCTGTCCGTCGCCGATCTGCAGGCCCACATCGTAGGCCGCGTCCTCGATAGCGCAGCGGCCCCACAGGTAGTCGTTGAGCGCTTTGTCCAT
>DAOTYX010000204.1:0-5795 GCA_034434635.1 Anaerolineae bacterium
ACTCGCCTTCAGATAGAACAACTGTTGGGCCCCCTGACCGCTCGTTTCAAGGTACGGATTGAGGAGTGATCACAGGCTCCCCCTTGACTTGAAAATCTGGCCTGATTGTGGTATGATAGGTTTGTCAAACCGGCCTGGGGATGAAATGGTTTCGACAGGGAAGGCTGGGCCGGGACTGCAAGCCGAGGCGCCTGGACCGCGTAAAAACCGGGCAACACAACAAGTGCCAGACAGCGCACTGCACCTGCTCTCGCGCTCGCCGCGTAATCGGTAGCGCGAAAGCCTGACCGCCAGACGGTCACGTCCGCCCTTTCCCTCCCTCGGGGGAAAGATCGGCGGGCGAGAGGAAACCGGGGGTGCCCTCCCATCCGACGCCGATAGGTGGGACCAGAGGCGGGGAGACCATGCGCCCCGCATCGGCTGGCCTGGAGCGCAGCCTGTTGGCCGGCGGCCGCCAGGTGAGAAGAAAAGGGCAACTAAGCTTGTAGGAGGTCCCTGTTCGAATTCTCTGGACGCGGGTTCGACTCCCGCCATCTCCACACCTCACCCAGGGGAGTAGAAGCGATTCTGCTCCCCTGTCTTCTATCGTCACAGCTCCGCGAAGCACAGGAAGGCAGAAATGACCTCGAAAATCACCCACGTGATCAAGCGGACAGGGGCGGTGGTGCCCTTCACCCCAGAGCGGATCACCAACGCCATCTACCGGGCCGCCGTGGCAGTGGGGGGCCGCGACCGGACCATCGCCGAGGGGCTGACCCAGCAGGTGGTGGCCCTGCTGGAAGAGACGATCCCCCCCGGCCAATATCCGACCGTCGAAGAGATCCAGGACCTGGTCGAAAAGGTCCTCATCGAAAACGGCCATGCCAAAGTGGCCAAAGCCTACATCCTCTACCGCGAGGAGCGGGCCAGGCGACGCCGGGAGAAGGCCGGGCGCGGCTACCGGGAGACGGGCAACATCCCCTGGCGCAAGATCTATGAGGTGTTGCGCTGGTCGGTGGACCACGACCTGTACACCGTCGAGCGGCTGAACGCCCGCATCGCCGCCGGTGAATTCCCCCTCATCGTTCAGGAAGCGGACCGCTGCTACGAGGAGGATATCGAGACGGCCGCTCAGCTCATCGTCGAACGGCGGAACGAGGTCAGGCTGGTCATCATCGCCGGACCGTCGTCGTCGGGCAAGACGACGACAACGATCAAACTGAGCCAGCGGCTGGCCAAAGCCGGGCTGAGCCTGGTAGCCCTCAACGTGGACAACTACTTTTTCGACCTGGAACTGCATCCCAGGGACGAATTCGGCGACTATGACTTTGAGACGCCCCAGGCTCTGGACCTGTCCCTCATCAACCAACACCTGGTGCAGCTCATCGCCGGGGAAGAGGTTCTGCTGCCCCGCTACGACTTTAAAACCGGCAGGCGCCATGAGGCCGTCCTCCCCCTGCGCATCGGGCCGGACGACATCATCCTCATTGACAGCCTGCACGGCCTCTATCCGCCCATGACGCAGGAGGTGCCGGATGAGAACAAGTTCACCATCTACATCGAGACCCTGCTCCAGATGAAGGGGCCGGACGGGCGGATGATCCGCTGGACCGACCTGAGGCTGATGCGGCGCATGGTCCGCGACGCTGCCTATCGGGCCTACGACCCGCGCCGCACGCTGGAACACTGGCACTATGTGCGCAGCAGCGAGATGCGCAACATCTTCCCCTATGCCAACACGACCGATTATGTCATCAACGGGGCGGTGCCCTACGAACTGCCGGTGATGCGCCGCCGGCTGCTGGACCATTTCGCCCAATGGGTAGAAGACTATCGGGGCGATCCGTTGCGCGAAGATGCCTATACCCGCGCCGGACGGGTCTACAACCTGCTGCAGGCGGTCGCGCCGATAGAGGAAAAAGAGGAAGAGGCCATCCCGCCAACCTCCCATCTGCGCGAGTTCATCGGCGGGAGCTGCTACGAGTATTAAGCGCAATTCCTTTCCAATCACAGGAATTGCGCAGTTGACCCGGCAGGCTTGCCACAAAGGCACCAAGACACGAAGAACGACCGGGAAATCTTGGTGTCTACGTGCCCTGGTGGTAAATTGTGAAACAAGCTCTGATGCCCGACCGGGCGCGATTGACAACCCCTTCCATCTGTGATAAAATTTCGCCTGCCGGTAACTGCCTACCGGCCGCGGCGCTGGCTGTCCTTCGCCCTCACCCCACTCCCTACCCCCGCCCCTCTCCCGCCGGGCGGGAGAGGGGCGGGGGCCAGGGGGGGGGGTGAGAAGCCGGCACACCGGCCCTGCCAGCACCAGGCCTAGAAAGGGTAGGCAGTTACATGAAGTCATTATACCGCATTTCATCGTTTATGCGAGTTCACCATCGTTGTGGTATAATACACCCGTTCGTGGAAACCTGCGCCCGCCGAGGGGTCAAGGTGAAGCCCAGGATCATTCCTGCAATACTCTGCATCATCGTACTGGCCGGAGTGGTGAGCGGTTGTGGTCGAGTGACGCGTCCGGGAAACGCAGGAGAGAACACCCCGCTCGCAGTCAGTTCCCCATCGCTCGCCACAGCGACCTCTCCGCCGGGCGCTGGCGCGCCATTCCCATCGCCCACACCCACCGCCGAACCATCCCCCACGCCCACGCCCATCGTCTACGTCATCCAGTCGGGCGACACACTGTCCGGCATCGCGGCCGCCTACGGCGTCACCGTCGAGGCGCTGCAGGCCGCCAACGGCATCAACAACCCCCTGCTGCTCCAGGTGGGTCAGGAGCTGATCATCCCGATCGGCGGGGGAGAGGACAACGCCTTTCAGCCGGGACTGCTGATGCCCACCCCCACGCCTGTGCCCATCGGCGTGCGGGGGGTCGGGTTCTACGAGACCGCAGCAGGCAGCCTGGACTGCCTGGGCGAGGTGGTCAACACCTCAGCGGTGACGCTGGCCAACATCCAGGTGCAGGTGACACTGTACGACGAGGCCGGGAACCCGCTGATCAGCGGTGACGGTTTCGCCAGCGCCGACATCCTGCCGCCCGCCGCGCGCCTGCCTTTCCGCATTCTGTTCAATGCCCCGCCGCCTGCCATAGCCAGCCACCAGATCGTCCTCCTGCGGGCCGACGAAGCGGGCGAACTGGCTGCCGGGACCATCCCGTTGGAAACGGAGGGGATCAGTGGCGTCCCATCGGGGCCGCAGTTCGAGGTTACCGGCCGCGTGCGTAACAGCGATCCGGCCCGCAGCGCCAGCAGGGCCACAGTCATCGTCACCGCCTACGACGCGGATGGACGGGTGATCGGCTTCCGTCAGCAGAGCGTGGACGTGGGAGACGGGCTGGCTCCCGGCGATGTGGCGCTATTCCGCGTGTCGCTCATCGCCTACGGCGGCCCGCCGACCGATTTCTCTGTCATCGCCTTTGGACAGGCCCGCTAGTCCGGAGGTCGTCCGATGTACCGCCTTCTGAAGCGCATCACCGGCATCCTGTTACCCCTCTTCGTCCGCCTGGAGGTCATCGGGCGGGAACACTTCCCCGCCCAGGGGCCCTACATCTTGACTACCAACCACGTCTCGGCGTATGACACGCCGATCCTGTTCGTGGTCTGTCCGCACACGATCCGTGCCCTGGCCGCCTCCAAGCACCGCAAGAACCCCTTCTTCGCCCCGTTCCTGACCATAGCCGGCTCGGTCTGGGTGCGGCGCGGCGAAGTGGACCGACAGGCGCTGGCCGGCGCCATCAGGGTGCTGCAGCAGGGGGAAGTGCTGGGGATGGCCCCGGAGGGAACGCGGGCGCGCGGTACCTACGCCCTGCAACAGGGCAAGACCGGCGCTGCCTACCTGGCCACGCGGGTCAACGTGCCGATCCTACCCGTGGGCATCAGCGGTTCGGAGCACATCAAGCACAACATCCGTCGGCTGCGGCGAACGGATGTGCGGATCGTGATCGGGGAACCCTTTCGCTTGCCGGAGAGCGGGCCGGTGCGCGGCCCCAGGCTGGACGAGTACACTGAACTGATCATGCGCCGCATTGCCGCCCTGCTGCCGGAGGAATATCGAGGCGTGTACGCTTGAAGGAGAGAGGATGAGAACCCAAGACTATATCGAACTCGAGGAGATCTACGGAGCGCACAACTACAAGCCCCTGGACGTGGTCATCACCCGCGCCCAGGGGGCGTGGGTGTGGGACGTGGAGGGGAAGAAGTATCTGGACTTCCTGAGCGCCTACTCGGCAGTCAACCAGGGCCACTGCCACCCGCGCATCCGGCGGGCGCTGGTCGAGCAGGCCGGGCGGGTCACCCTCACCTCTCGCGCCTTCCGCAACGACCAACTGCCACTCCTGGAGAAGGAGCTGTGCGAACTGACCGGCTACGAGATGATGCTGCCGATGAACTCGGGCGCAGAGGCGGTGGAAACGGCGCTGAAGGCGGCGCGCAAGTGGGGCTACACGGTCAAGGGAGTCACCGCGGACCAGGCCGAGATCATCACCTGCAGCGGTAACTTCCACGGGCGGACGATCACGATCATTACCTTCTCCACCGAAGCGCAGTACCGCGAGGGCTTTGGGCCACTGACGCCGGGATTCGTCACCGTGCCATACGGGGATGCCGAAGCCCTGGAAGCAGCGATCACGCCGAACACAGTCGCCTTCCTGGTGGAGCCCATTCAGGGCGAGGCGGGGGTCGTGCTGCCGCCCGACGGTTACCTGCGGCGGGCGCGGGAGCTGTGCACCCGCCACCATGTCCTGTTCATCGCTGACGAGATCCAGACCGGGCTGGGGCGCGCCGGCAAGATATTCGCCTGCGAGTGGGAAGGCGTGCGCGCCGACGTGGTCACCATCGGCAAGGCGCTCTCCGGCGGCTTCTATCCCGTCTCGGCGGTGCTGGCCTCGCGCGAGGTGCTGGGCGTCTTCCGCCCCGGCGACCACGGCTCGACCTTCGGCGGCAATCCGCTGGGCTGCGCGGTGGCCCGCGAGGCGCTCAAGGTGCTGGTGGAGGAAGGGCTGATCGAGCGCTCGGCGGAGCTGGGCGACTACTTCAAGGGGCGACTGGCGCGCATCGAGAGCGAGATCATCCAGGAAGTGCGCGGCAAGGGACTGCTGATCGGCGTGGAGCTGAAGCCGCAGGCCGGCGGCGCGCGTCGCTACTGCGAGATGCTCAAGGAGAAGGGTCTGCTGTGCAAGGAGACCCACGACAACGTCATCCGCTTCGCCCCGCCACTGGTGGTGACGCGGGAGGAGCTGGACTGGGCGCTGGAGCAGATCGAACCCGTGCTCACGTAGGGCGGGCCGCTGGCCCGCCCCACCGTCAAATCAAGACCCCCTGCTTGTACACGACGAAATCTACGCCCTCACGGAGCACCTTGCGCATCGTCTTGCGCACCGCTTCAACGCCGTCGCACACCCGCCAACTGTCCTGATCCACGATCTGGGCCCCGGAAGGGAAGTACAGCTCCATCAGCCCGCCGGTCTGTCCGATGCAGCCCGAGACGACGAGCCGTGGACCGGGAATGAGTCCCATTTCGATGGCCTGGCGAATGCCCGCGTCGGCCCCGCCCGCATCGCGGACGGTAGTGAAGCCCGCCCGCAGCGTCCGCTCCAGATACTTGGCCGCCCGGAAGTAGGCGACGGCTTTGGGCGTAAACAGCTCCTGCTCGTAACTGCCTACCCTTTACCAGACCTGGTGCTGGCAGGGCCGGTGTGCCGGCCCCTCACCCCATCCCCTGGCCCCCGCCCCTCTCCCGCCGGAGGGTGCTTAAAAAAGCCAGTGAAACAGAGGGGAGGGCTTGGAGGACACCTTGTGATGCCGACGCGT
>DAOTYX010000205.1:0-1607 GCA_034434635.1 Anaerolineae bacterium
TCTGCCGCCGCTTCGGTCGGTGACCCTTCGGCTTCGCTCAGGGCAGGCCGGGGCTGGGTCGCCGTTTCGAGGGGCCGGGTCTCGACAGGCTCGACCACCTCCGCTGTGGGGGTCGACGCGCCCGTCAGCGAGCAGGCGAGGCTCATCGCGAGAAGAAGAGGAAGCAAGGGAAATAAGCGTTTCATGGTTAATTCTCCATTTCGAACATTTGCTGGACGTACTTCGACACCAGCGCAGGCAACAGGCGCGATTCTTGCTCGGAGAGCATGGCTGGCGGGCTGGCGGGGTCGTAGGTCTGGTTGGGCGGCAGGTCGTTCAATCGCACCCAGGGGACGCCGCCATTGACCGCATTGTTCACCATCAAAATGGCGTGGGCGTTATCCGGCTGGACGTGATCCTGCTCCGATTGAATGCGCTGATACGGCACACGGATTTGGGCAATGAATGTGCTGGCTTCGCGCTGCGCCCAAAAGGCTTCGTCGGTGCAGGAAGCCACCTCTTTGAGATGCCCCAGACTGCCAGCGTCACAGCCGCCGGTATCGTTGCGGTCCGCTGGGCCTTCCCAGTCAATCAGGAACGCCACTGGCAGGTCGGGGTGACGCGCCAGCGCGCCCGCTCCCATCGTGATGCCGTAAGAGTAGGTCACGAGGCCGATTCTCGACGGGTCCACGCCGGGCAGGGTCGCGGCAAACTCGATGACCGCCGCCAGTCCATCTTGCTGGATGAAGCCGTTGTAATCTTCCGCGCCGCTGCTTTGTCCGCGCCCGTCGGGGTCGAAGACGATGACCGCATACCCCGCCTGGGCAAAAGCCTCGAACTCACCGTTCGGCTTGCGGAAGGAAGAACTGTTGCCTGAGCCGCCCGGCACGAGAACCACTGCGGGGACAGGCAACTCTGCAGCAGCGGCGGGCAGATTGACATACACCGCCAGCGACGCCCCGCTCGTCGGGTTAGTGACGGTGTGCTTCTCCCCTCTCCCTGTGGGAGAGGGGTTGGGGGTGAGGGCACAGTCTGCCGGGCAATTTTGGGCGTTTTCCGGCCCCTCGCAGATGCCGTTACCGCAGGGGGAAGCAGGCCGAGGCTGACTGGGCATGGGCAGGGCAGGATGGGTTGGCTGAACGACCGGCGTCACAACCGCCGTTTCGGTTGGGATGGGGAGCGGGGTCGCTCTCACAGGAGACGCTGGCGTTTCGAGGGGCGTTCCCTCACCCCCGGCCCCTCCCCCAGTGGGGGAGGGGAGTCCCCCACTGGGAGAGGGGAGCGGCGCGCCCGTCAGCGAACAAGCCAGCGCCATCCACATCAAAAGAACGAATAGAAGCAAGCCTCGTTTCATTGTTTTCTCCTTACATAACATACCTGTTTACCTGTGTACCTGTTTACCTCTCTACCTCTCCATACCAGTTTACACCCACTCGCTTCCTCAAAAAAGTGCCTGTTGTCATCATCTCTCTGAAGAGAGCGTGAAATTCCAATACCCACCCATGATTGCTGTCATGGGGAAGACGAAAAAATCATGACAGCCGACAGTCATCGAATTGCTCTGACCATGATAAGATTCGAGCATGGCTGATTCCCCTGAAACCTGGCGCGGCCTGCGCATGGCTGCC
>DAOTYX010000206.1:0-22461 GCA_034434635.1 Anaerolineae bacterium
ATCATGCCGCGAATCTCGGCCGGGGTCTCGACCAGGCGGCCCAACGGCCGGCGCTGCACCGACAGCCAGTGGTTGCGCCAGAAGAGCGGATGCGGGTCGGCGTAGAAGTCATCGGTCAGATAATAGCCCAACTCCAGCGCGGCGCGGGCTGCGCCCAGGCTGAGGTAGGACTGGTCGGCATAGAAGCGCTCGTTGGCGATCAGCGCCGCGTCAGGAACACGCAGGAAGGGAATCTGCTCGTCGCCGCCGACCACCACCAGGTACTCAAGGGCCGGATTGTTCTCCAGGTACGGGAGGATGACCTGCTGGCGGATGGTCCATGCGACGAGATTGGCGCTGTTCGGGGCACAGTAGTTGACGTTCCACAGCGTGTAAGCCTGCAAGACGTTGGCGTCGTTCTCCACCGGCACGACCACGCCACGCACGAGAGGGTGGTCGGCCAAGGCGTGAAGGTCGGTAATGAGGGCCATCGTCTCGGTGATGCCGTACCGGGCATCCATCCGTTGTTTGTTCACCAGGATCAGGCTGAGGGGCTGGGTCACCACACTGGTGCCGGTGTAGACACTGGCAGCGGGGCCAGTGAAATGGTTCGGAGTCCAGGTGCACCCAGGCACGTTGCCCAACCCGGTTACCTCCGCCTGCAGGTGGTAGGGCACGTAGACATTCACCGGGACCGCCGATCCGCTCGTGAAGGCCGGGTCGCCAGCGACCAGGATGTAGTACCAGCCGGGGTCGAGCGCCAGCGTGCTGACCTGCTCGGGTGTGTTGCCATAGTTGGTGGAGATGGCCTGCATCCGCCCGATGGCCTGCATCCGCCCGATGGCCTGCATCCGCCCGATCGCCTGCATCCGCCCGATCGCCTGCATCCGCCCGGCCGCATCCACCCCGCTGGCGTCCGCCAGGTCGCCGACCAGGCGGGACCCGTCAACATCCCATGGCTGGCTCAGGTCGCCGAAAAGGAAAAGGTCGTAATCGGCGGGCAGATGGCTCAGCGTGACGGTGAGCACCGCTGGCTGGGTGACCGCCACCCGATACCAGTCCATATCCTCCACATGGCTGATGAAGGAAAGGTAGAGTTGGTCCGGAAGGATCGTCCAGGCCTGCGAGGGCAGGTCATTGGGCTCGTAAGTGTCCGCCGTCGGCTCTTGCCCCAGCAATTCCAACGCCACCACGGCGACCTGGCCGCCGCTGGCGACGACGGCCGAGCCCTCGAAGAAACCGCCCAGCACCGGCGCTGCTGCTGCGTCGAACATAAGGGTCGCATAACCCGGGACGTCCCGCGACAGTTCGTAGATCCGCGTGCCCGCGGCGTCATAGAAGGAGACGGAGATCGTCTTAGTCAACGGGTCCGCGTTCCAGGCGTAGACCACAGTGTTGCGTCCCACCGAGCGGCGGAAGTGCGGCAGGGCCACGACGTTGCTCACCACCGGCAGGCCACTGTAGCCCGCCGAGGTACGGCCGTCGTTGTTCATGACGAACGCCGCCACAGGGGTTGTGCTGCTGTAGACGAGCGAACCCTGCCAGGGAGGAGAGGGGAACACCGGCCACGTGTCCCACCCGTAAGTGGCCAGGGCAGGCAAGTCGTTCGATCCCTCACAATTCAGTGCGCCGCTCCCCTGCGTGTAGAACCGCAGGCTCACCGGGGTACTGGTGGCGTAGAAGTTGGAAATGTAGTAGGCGGTCCGCAGGGGGTCCTCTGCGCTGGCCGAATTGATCCAGGGCAACGCCCCGTAGTTCGTGTACTCGTGGTCAGGCTGTCCGGTCAGGGCGAAGGCCTCGCCAGTGGCGAGGTTGCGGTTGAGTACAATCGCTTCCACGCCCGTGGAGCCACTGATCTGAACGTAGCCATGCATCACCGGTAGACTCAGCATGCACAAGTTCACTATGCGAAAACCATGGGGAGGCAGAACGATGGATGTGTCGTAATAGACCTGATCGCCGAAGTTGTCATAGATAGCAACCTCCAGATTTGCCGCGACAGGGGCAGGGTTCTGGATATACACGAAAGAACACCAGTTATCCTTGCCCGCGAAGGCGGCCGGCAGGATGAGCATCGTGGAATACCCCTTGGAAGGGGTGTAGGCCATCCAGCGATCTTGGGCATCCGAACTGTAGTCCGTCATGTGCACCGTCAGGGCGACTGGCTGGGGTCCTGAATCGAGCAGGGCAGTGCCGAGGAAGGAGCCACCCAGATAGGGAGCGACGTCGCTCTGCGGCCAGATGACGCTACCGTAGGCGGGAATCACCGCGCTGAGCACGTGGGTGACCGTGGGGGTGTCGCCGCGGTAGAAGGTGATGGTAGTCGTGGCGGTAACGGGATTGGGGTTCTGCACGTAGACGGTCGTCTCCAGCCCGGCGGGGTCGTAGGCGACCAGCGGGATGGGATGGACACCGGGCGACGGCTCCACGCCCTCATAGGCTGCCGCGCCGAGAGGCAGTTCTGCTTCGGTGGTCACAACCGCAGCGGCGGCCTCCACCTCCCCTGGTGGGGCCGCGGGAGCCTCAGCCGCACCCAGCGCCCCCCACCCCACAACAAGCATGACGGCAGCCAGCCCCAACGCGAACGCACTCCTTATCACCGCTTTCATCTCTTTCCCCCTTCCCCGTGTTCCTGACTCCCCGCGCCCCCTCTCCCTAAAGACGCCTCTCTCGCTCCGCCAGTTCCCTCTCCACGCCGCAGGCCTCTTCCATGTCCAACCGGGCTCCCAGACGGCGGAAGGTCTCCACTGACCGGGCGACGGCGGCCTGCGCCTCCTCGCCCTGCCCCAGGTCGGCGTATAGACGGGCCAGCGAGAGCAGCGTGCGCGCCGTCTCGTAAGGCGCGTCCAGGGCCTCCAGCGTCGTCAGGCTATCCTGCAGTTCGCACAGCGCCGGTTCCCATTCCCCCAGGCGGTGGCGGACCTCGCCGACGACGCGGGCGGCAATTCCCTCCTCGAGTCGCATGCGGTGCCGGCGGGCCATTTCCACGGAAGCCGTAGCGTGGGTCAACGCCTCCTGCAACCGCGCCTCCCCCAGGTCCACCTCCGCCAGGCGGCGGTAGAGTTCGGGTAGAAAGTCCTCGGCACCGATCTCCTGAAACCGGGCCAGGCTCTCCTCGAGATGCGCGCGGGCCTCCGCCCATTTCCCCTGGCGGAAGAGCACGGCGGCCAGGTTGTTGTGCAGCAGGGCCACGCCATAGGGGACGTTGAGCCGCTGCCAGATCTCCAGGCTGCGCCGATAGGCCGTCATCGCCCCCGACAGATCGCCCTGGTAGAGAAGGACTTCGCCCAGGTTGTTGGCCACGCGCCCCTGGCCGTAGACATCCCCCACGCGCTCCTCGATGGCCAGGGCCTGACGGTAAGCCTCCGTCGCGGCGGGCCAGTCCCCCAGGTTGAAATAGACATTGGCCAGGTTATTGTAGGCCCGCGCTGCGCCTTCGACGTCACCCACCTGGTTGTAGAGAGACAGGCTCTCCTGGCAGTACTGGCGAGCCTGGAGGTTGTCACCCAGCCGCTCGGCAATGCCGCCCAACAGATAGAGCGCGTGGGCCTGCACCAACGTGGCCTCCTCGCCGCCCACAGCCTGAGCAATCGCCATCCCCCGCTGACACCAGCCCGCTGCCTCCTCATCACGCCCCTGGCGGCGGTAGAGGCCCGCGCCCAGCAGGTAGATACGGGCGGCGGAGAGGCTCTCGCGGCAACCCAGCACCTCCAGGCCCTGCCGCAGCCAGAGGAAGGCCGTGTCATATTCGCTCTTCTTCTCATAGACCTCCGCTGTCTTGCGGCACAGGTCGGTGGGCAGGTTGCTCGCCGGCGGCTCCGCCTCCGCCAGGCGGCGGGCGATGGCATAGTGCTCCAGCGCCCGGTCGTACTCGCCGACCACGGCCAGAAGGTCGCCCAACGCCTCATGCGCCCGCAGGCGCGCGGCGGAACAATCCAGGCCGCAGCGGTCCCCCTCCTCGGCCGCCTCCAGCGCGCGACGGAAGGCTGCCAGCGCCGCCTCGTTGGCGTACTCGCGGCGGGCGTGCTCCCCAGCCCGCAGAGCGTACTCCACCGCCTTGTCCCACACCTGGCCCCGGTAGAAGTGGTAGGCCAGGAGATCATAGGGCTTCGCCAGCCCCTCCGCCGTCTCCCGGTCAATGAAGTGGCCGATATTGCGGTGCAGTTCCCGGCGGCGGGCGTAGGCCAACCCCTCGTAGGCCACCTCCCGCGTGAGCGTGTGGCGGAAGGCGTAGGTGGGATTCGGCGCGCCGGCCTCCTGCAGGGTCAATCCCAACGAAGTCAGCCGCTCCAGACGTTGCGCGAGCGTGCCGTCGAGATCCCCGTAGGGATAGACGGCAGAGAGGATGCGCAGGGAGAAGGATTGGCCGATGCAGGCCGCCACCTGCAACACACGGCGATCGGTCTCGCCAAGGCCATCAATGCGGCTCTGCAACAGGCTGTGGATGGTGTCAGGAAACTGCTCAGCGGTCAGTTCGGCAGCCAACACCCAACGTTCGCCCTCGCGTCGCAGCGCATGGCTGGACAGGAGAGCACGTAACATCTCTTCCACAAACAGGGGATTCCCCTGGCTCCGCTCGGCGATGAGGCGGCACAGCGGCTCTGGCGCGGGAGGGGTCTTGAGCAGGTTGGAAGTCATCTCCTGCACGGCGGCATAGGGCAGTTCTCCCAGAGGGAGATCCACGCAGTGAGCAAGGCCCTGCCAGCGCCCGGTCAACCGTTCCTGAGGGCGGTGCGCGATGAAGAGGAGCAAGGGGACATCGCCCAGGTTCCGCACCGCGTAGTCCAGGAGCGCCAGCGAGGCAGCATCGGCCCAGTTGGCATCCTCGAAGACCAGCACCAGGCCGGCGCCCGCCGCGCGATGACGCAACAGGCTCAAGGTCAGATCGAAGAAGCGTTGCTGCCGCAGGCGCGGGGTCAGGGAAGAGGTCAGCGGGGTGTCGGCCACCGGCAGACCCAGCACGTGGCCCACGACGGGGGTCCACTCCCCCGCACCGACCCGTTCCATCCCGGCGCGCACCTTCTCGATTCGCGCTGCCGCCTCGTCCTCTTCGCCGATGTCGAAAAGGCCCCACAGGATCTCCGTCCAGGGCAGGTAGGGGATGTCCCGCCCATAGGAGAGCGCGGTGCCCATCAGGAGGGACATGCCCCGTTCCTGAGCCATCGCTGCGCCCTCAGCAATCAGGCGGGACTTGCCCACCCCGGCCTCGCCGTGGACGATGACCACCTGCAGGTGACCGGCAGAGGCTCGCTCCAACGCCGCCTGGAGTTGCGCCAGTTCGGGTTCGCGGTCGGCCAGAGGCTCGACCCGGTAATGGCTGAGGTCAACGGTGCGAGATGCACGGAGCGCCTGGGCCTGGTAAGCCACGACCGCCTCAGTCAGCCCCTTCAGACGCAACGGCGGGAGGGCGCGCAGGAGCACGCGCCGCTCCACGTGATGAGCCGTGGAATCGGCGACCAGCACCTGACCAGCCCAGGCAGCGCTCATCAGTCGCGCAGCCAGGTTGACCTCCGTGCCCATAACCGTGTACTCACGGCGGCTGGGCGAGCCAACGTTGCCGGCAAAGACGAAACCGGTCGTCACGCCGGTGCCCTGGCCCACCTCGAGCCCCTGTGGGATGTCAGCGCCCGCGGTCTGCAACGCCGCCTGGATCTCTAACGCCGCCAGCACCGCGCGCGTGGGATCGTCCTCGTGGGCCTGCGGCGCGCCGAAGAGCGCCAGAATGTGCGGGCCCGCCGGCCCCGCCCCCACTTTGTTCACCACCCCTTCATACCGCTCCACGCACCCGCGCATCGTCGTGAAAAGGCTATTCAGGCGCGCCGTCAGTTCGACAGAGCGGGTCGGCCCCAGTCGTTCCACCAGGCCGCTCATGCCGGGGATGGCGGCGAAGAGCACCGTCACCCAGCGGGTCTCATCCAGAGCGCCAGGGGAGACAGGGTCGGGGACGAGACGGCGGAGCAGGCCCGGCGGAAGGTAGGGCGACAGAGCGTCCAGACGGGCCAACAGCCAGGGAATGCAAGCCAGGTCGTCACCAGACGGGGGATGCACCTCTGCCGGAGCGGCGGTCAGTGCGCTCAGGTCCGCCCCACCCTCCCACCGCAGCAGATGGCAGTCCGTCCCGTCCAGGGGGACGGCGGCAAAGGGTCCCTCGATCGCGCGGCGAGTCTCCTCATCCAGAACCACCTGGCCGCCTTCGGCCAGGCTCTGGGCACGGCTCACCCGCTCCAACGCCTGCCCAAGGACGGCGAACTCCAGGCAGTCGGGAGTGCCGAGGGTGGCGGTAAAGAGCGATCCTGTCGCCAGGCCGATGGCAATGCTGAGGGAGAATTGCTGCTCGGCCAGCGCCGCCTGTGCCGCTCCGGCTGCTATGGCCGCCTGCATCTCGGCGGCGGCCCGACAGCCACGGGTCGCATGCCCCTCTCCCTCGAAGAGGAACAGGAGCGCGTCCCCGCCGAACTTGAGCAGGTCGCCGCCATGGTGCTGAGCGATGCTCATGAGCGCGGTGAAGCCGCGGTTCACCGTCGTCGTCACCACCTCAGCCCCCTCGCGGCCCAGCCGCGAGCGACGCAACCGCTCCGAGATGGTGGTGAAACCAGAGACATCGGCCAGCAGCAGCGTGCCATGGCGAAACGACCCCTGCAACGGGTCTGACGGCGGCTGAAGCAATGCTGGCTCTACCACGCAGCGCGGCAGGTAAGTGACCACGGCGCTGAGCAAGCCGGTCAGATGGTCACACACCCGCCGGGCATCGGCAGGGGTAAGCGGAAAAGAGAGGCGTTCAGCCCAGGCCGGCGGAAGGTACGCAGAAAGGTTGTCCCACGAGACGCGCATCCCCACAAGAGACATTATAACGGTTTGACGCCCGGTGGCAACTCAGCAGTGAGGCGGGGTCCCCGCATCACGGCCTGAACACTCCCTCCACCAGGGGGTCAATCTCCTCCCAGCGGGGCAGCAACACTGCGCCGCCGGTCGGAGTGGTCCACGGCGTGGTCATCTCGCGGTCAATGACGCGGTGTTCGATACCATCCGGCCCCACCCGGCAGGCGACCAACGCCAACACGAGCAGGTCGGTTGGCCCCAGGTCGGTGTTCAGGTGCTCCGTCATCGCCTGGCAGACGGCGGGAGCCTGCGGCCACACTTCCGGCTGAAGCAGACGGCGGGCCAAAGCGAGTAACACCTGCTGCTGGCGCGCCGCGCGGTCGAAGTCGGAGGAGCCGTGGCGGGAGCGGACATAACGCAACGCGGTCTCCCCGTCCATGTGCTGCTGGCCGGCGGGAATCTCGATGCGGATGGTGCCGTAGTCATCGGTAGGGTAGGCATTATCCACCACCGGCTCTTCGACGAGGACGTCCACCCCGCCGACCGCGTCAACGATGGCGCGGAAGCCGTCGAAATCCACACGGATGTAGTGCTGTACCGGCACGCCGAAGTCCTGCTCCACGGTGCGCATCGCCAGCGACGGTCCCCCACCCTCCTGTTCGTTCTCACCCCAGAAATGGGCCGTGTTAATGCGTTGAGTGCCGTAGCCGGGGACCTCCACGTACAGGTCGCGCGGGATGGAGAGCATAGCCAGGCGCGGGCCAGGCGGATAGGCGGTGAGGAGGATCATTGTGTCGGAACGGACCGTGTACCCCTGGTCGGGGCGGCGGTCAAGGCCCAGAAGCAGCACGGTGGTGCGCGGCAGGGTGTTGACCCAGACCCAGACCGTGTAACCGGTCAGGGCGACGAGGCCGCAAAAGGAGAAGAGGGTCAAAAGGACCAACAGCAGCGCCGGCGGCCAGAGGGGACGGGGAGACACAGAAGCGCGGGGAAAGGGAGGCGCAGGGACCGGAGGACGCGGAAACGGGGGAAAGGCAGGTTGGGTGTCGGCCAGGGGGCGACGACGCACCGGCACCGTGCTCTCCCCCGGCAGCGGCGGTATAAGCGGTCTTTCTCTAACCATGAGCAGATGCGTATTGTAACACCCCGCGCGGCGTTGTCAAAGCCCCCGCCACGTCTCGTCCCCTTCCGCTCCGCACCTCTCCGAAGTATAATCAGCACACCATGCCCGAACTGCCCGAAGTGGAGACCGTTGTCAGCGAACTGCGCGACGCGCTGATCGGACGCACCATCACCGCCGTGACCGTGCGCTGGGCGCGGACGGTCGCGATGCCCGACCCCACGACCTTCGCCGCGGCGTTGTGCGGACGAAGCATCGGCGGCGTGACGCGACGCGGCAAGTGGGTGGCACTGTCGCTGGAGCCCGCCGGCATCCTGCTGATCCACCTGCGGATGTCCGGACGGCTGCTGTTGGAGCCCGCGGACGGACCCGAGGAGCCCCACACGCGGGTCGTGTTGGGCCTCGACAACGGCCAGCGGCTGCTCTTCAGTGACCCGCGCAAGTTTGGGCGTATGGCGCTGGTGGACCAGCCGGAGTGTCTGCTGGGAGGTCTGGGGCCGGAGCCGCTGGCGGAGGATTTCACCGCCGAGCGACTGGCGCAGATGCTGGGGACGCGTCGCACGCGCATCAAGCCGCTGCTGCTCGACCAGCGCTTCCTGGCCGGCCTGGGCAACATCTACACCGACGAGGCGCTCTGGCAGGCCGGAATCCATCCACTGCGCCCGGCGAACAGCCTGAGCGCCGCCGAGGTCGCCTGCCTGCACCAGGCTATCCGCCAGGTGCTGACCGCTGCGGTGGCGGCGCGCGGCACGACGCTGGAGGACACACGCTACGTGGGGCCGAACGGCGTGCCCGGGGAGTTTGCCGCCCGGCTCGCCGTCTATGGGCACGCCGGGCAGCCCTGCCCCCGCTGTGGCACACCCATCACGCGCTGCGTCGTCGGCGGGCGCGGGACGTACATCTGCCCGCAGTGTCAGTCTGAAAAACCTTAAATCCGTCTGAGATTACAGATGTTCTATTGACATCGGTCCCAAAATCTGTATCATAGAAAGTGAAGAGGCAACCGTCCGTCCCCCTGGCGCTGAACATGGAGCGCCGACGTAGAACCGGTAGGCGGTGAGCGGGACTCTAGAGGCCGCTGGAACAGGGCGCTTCCTGCGCTGAGAGGTGGACGGTTTCTTCAGGGCGACGGTTCGACGCTGAGCCGTCGCCCGTTTTTTCGCTCAACCACCGGCTATCCACTCGTCGAAGATCGCCTGCTGCCGGTCCCCGCTGACCGTCTCCACTGCCTCCAACCAGTCCTCCGCTGTGGCAACGCCATACCGGTTGTGCTCGTAATAGGTCCGCAAGATGTCGAAGAAGGCCTCATCCCCCACCGCCTGCCGCAGGGCGTGGAAGTAGAGCGGGCCCTTGCTGTAGACGATGTCGGAATACCTGCCCGATTCGACATACGCAGCCACGGGCAGGTTGACCGGCATATCTTGACCTCGCTCCACCACCTGGTTATAGGTCTCAACGAACCACGACTGGAGGATGTTGTCCGCCATCTCCGCGCCGTGCTGCGTCTCAAAGTAGAGCAGCGCGCTGTACTGCGCCAACGCCTCGTCCAGCCAGGGCTCGTCCACCTGATCATTCCCCACCAGCGCATACCACCACTGATGGGCCACCTCGTGGGCTATCACCCATTCCGTGTAGGAAGGATCTCCGTGCCCGTAGAAGAAGTCCCCGATGACGACTAACCCCGGATACTCGATGCCGCCGGCCTCCGTCGGCGTCTCGACGACATCGAGTTCGGTGTACGGATAAGGGCCAAACGTGTCGCTGTAGAAAGCGACGGCATCGGCAGCCTGCTCGAGCGCCGCCAGCCCGCCTGACTCGTTCTCCGGGTAGTAATAACTATTGACCACGACCCCGTCAACGGTTTCGCTGGCGCTGCGGTACTCCCGCCCCAGGAAGAGGGCGAAGTCCCGCATCGGCGCAGCGGTGCAGACCCAGGCCCCCTCCCTCTGCTCCAGACACGAACCGGAAGCGACCACCGTCATCTCGGGCGGGGCAGTCACCTGCACAGCAAAGAGGGCGATGTCGGAATAGACCGCGTCCCCGTACTCCGGGGCCACCTCAACGTTCCAACCCTCGTCGTCGTAAGCCGGTATGAGCGGGTACGCGTTGGGGAGCGCCGTCACGCCGCGGATGACGGAGAACTGGGCATAGCCGGCCCGGTTGTCGGTCGGCACGGCGACCGAGAAGTCCATCGTCAACGTGATCGCCTGACCGACCGCCAGGGGTGGGTCCAGGGGCAGCCGCAGGGCCGAGCCGTCCAGTTCCTCGCTCGCCGTGACCGGCACGCCGCCCACCAGCAGGTGGGTCACCGTCATCGCCCCGCCATAGCCAGGAGTGTTGGGAAAAAGACGCAGGTAGAGGTCCGTCAGCGGCGCTTCTTCCGCGTTGACGTAGCGCACCTCCTGGTGGCCGCTCAGACGGGTCGCCGTCTCGTCCACAGCGATCTGAATCAGGTAGCGCGGCGCATCAGGGAAGGCCTCCAGGTCAGCGACGAACTCCGGCCGCAGCGGATCGGGTGGGGAGACGGGGGCAGGCATGGGCGTAGTTGGCGGTACAGAGGTGGCGGCTACCGTCGGTTGGGGTGACGGACGCGGCGTCCGGCTGCAGCAGACAACGACGAAAAGCCAGCACAGACATAGGAAAAGAAGACGGCAGTTCTTGAACATTGGTCCCCCCTGGTGGGGATGTAGCGGCGGCATCCCTATGCCGCCGCGCCCAGCAAGAGAGATCTCGTAGCGGCGGCATCCCTATGCCGCCGCGTCCCGCGCATCCCGTGCAGCCCCGCGCATCCCGTGCAGCAAACCGCGCCCAGCAAGAGAGATCTCGTAGCGGCGGCATCCCTATGCCGCCGCGTGCCGTGCCGCAGACCGCGCCCGGCAACGGCAGGTCATCCGCCACCCACGGGTGGGAAAATCCCCAGCTCGTCCCCATCGGAGAGCACGCGCTCTTCCGTGCTGGCGATGCCATTGACGAAGACCACCTTCACCTGGTCCGGCGGAAGGCGCAGGTGGCGCAGCATCTCCCTCACCGTCGCCCCGTCAGGCAATTCCACCTCCATCGCCTCACCGATGCCCAGCCCAGGAAAGTAGCGCCGCAGGCTGGCGAACAGTTTGACCCGCGTGCGGATCATCTCTCACCCTCCATCACGAACTCCATCACTATCCCAGGAGCAAAGCATTTGCAACGCCCGGCGCAACAGACGCTTCGCCCTACCCCGGCGACGTGGACACACTCCCCCAGCGCGGCCACGACAACCGTCTTCATCCCGCACCCCCGCACACCGTTATAACACATCACCCGGAGGTGTCAAACACAGGCTCCCCACAGACACCCTCAGGCGCCAAGAAACCTCACCTGTGCGGGCTGTCAGCCGCCCCACTGCTCACTTGGCAAAGAAACCGTTTCGGTGTATCCTGTGCGAACCCCGCAACCGCGAGGATGTGGGCCAATCAACAGCCCAGGAGGTGAGAGATGGAGCGCCCGTTCGTTCGTCGTCATCCGCTAATGACGCTCTGTATCCTCTCTGTCACGTTGGTCGCCCTCTTCGCCGTCCGCTTCCCCACCCAGGCCCAGACGGTGCGTATCATTTTCCTCCACCACTCCTGCGGCGAGAACCTCATCAACCAGGGCGGGGTGCGCGAGGGGCTCACCGCGCTGGGCTACGAGTTCTACGACCACGGTTACAACGGCGACGGCCTGCGCCTGGCCGACGGCTCCTACTCCGGCACGAACTTCGATGTGCCCGACGACAACACCGACCCCGATGGCCTGGCCGCCATCTTCTCTCAGCCATTGCACGACCCGCCCGACAACACCTTCAGCCATCTGATGCAGTATGACGTCATCGCCTTCAAGTCCTGCTTCCCCACCAGCAACATCGGCAGCGACGAACAACTGGCCGAGTACCAGTCCTACTACCTGACCATCCGCGACCGTGTTGACCAGTACCCCGAGAAGATCTTCATCATCGTCACCCAGCCGCCACAGGTGCCAGAGAGTTCAAACGCGGAGGAAGCAGCGCGGGCGCGCGCCTTCACGCGCTGGCTGCAGTCGGACGAGTACCTGGAGGGCCATCTCAACCTGTTCGTCTTCGACTTCTTCGGCTACCTGGCCGGTGACGACAACTTCCTCCGCCCCGAATACCGTGGCGACGAGTACGACGCGCACCCGAACGAACGGGCCAACCAAACCATCGGCCCGCTCTTCGTGGAATTCGTGAACCACGCCATCATCTGGTACTGGGGCATACAGGTGGTCGCCACACCCTCGGTTAGCGAAACCCCGCGAACCACCGTTGAACTCCCGGTCGTCGTGGCCGAGGGGGGAGAAGAGGAACCCGTCGAGGAGGAGCCGGGCCGCAGCCTCTGCCCCCTCTCGACGCTCGCCCTGCCGTTGGGAGCGTTGGTTGTCCTGCTGATGCGCCATCGCTGCTTCATCTGCTAAATCCGCGGACTCTTTCCGGCCATTTCGGACGCAGTCTTCGATCAACACGGCAGCAGGAGACGATCAGATTCGTGCAATTCGTGAAATTCGTGGCAAGTCAGGAGTATCAAGGAGTCCCATGTTCCACTCTCTGTGGCAGACGCTGAACAAGGAAATCTCTGGCGCCGCCGCCACCCACTCGGTGGCCGAGATCGCCCGTTACCACCGCATCCAGGCCAGCCCAGGCTACCGCCGCGCCGCCGAATGGGTCCACGAGCGACTGGCCCAGGCCGGCCTGGACGTGCGTATCCTCTCCTACCCCGCCGACCCCGCCGCCGCCAACTGGAGCGACTGCGGCTTTCAGGAATGGGAGGGGCGCGCAGCGACGCTCCATCTCATCGAACCGGCCGCCGAGGCGCGCAAACTCGCCGACATGCGCGACATCACCCTGCACCTCATCCCCCGCAGCCTCTCCTTCGACGGCGAAGCCGAGGTGGTGGTGTTGGACAAAGGCGAAAAGCCCGCAGAGTACGAAGGGCGAGACGTGCGCGGCAAGGTCGTGCTGGCGCGCGGTCAGGTGCAGCGCGTCCACGACTTGGCGGTGGCGCGTCGCGGCGCGGTCGGGGTGATCTATGACGGAATGACGGAGAGTGATCCGGTCCGCCCCTTCTGGTCCCTCGCCGACGCCGTACAGTACACCTCGTTCTGGTGGCAGGGTCGCACGCCGCAGGGCTTCGGCTTCGCCCTCACCCCCCGCCAGGGGGAGCGGCTGCGGCGGCTGGCCTCCGAGCACACCCTGCGCGTGCGCGCCCACGTGGACGCCCGTCTCTACAACGGCGCCTTCGAGGTGGTCGAGGCGACCATCCCCGGCGCGACCGACGAGGAGATCGTGCTGGTCGCCCACCTCTGCCACCCCCAGCCTTCGGCCAACGACAACGCTTCTGGCGCGGCGGCGCTGCTGGAGATCGCCCGGGCGCTGCAGAGCCTCATCAGCCGTGGCGAACTGGCCCGCCCGAAGCGCACCCTGCGTTTCCTGTGGGTCCCGGAAATGACCGGCTCGTTCGCCTACCTGGCCAGCCACGCCGACCGCATCCCGCGCATGGTCGCCGGGCTGAACCTGGACATGGTCGGCCAGGACCAGGAGCAGTGCGGCAGTTCGCTCCTCCTGGAATCGCCGCCGGGCGCTCTGGCCAACTTCACCGCCGTCCTCCTCTCCGCCCTGCGCGAACGACTGTTGTCGGAGGTGAAGGGCCTGGGCAACTCCGGCGGCTACCCGCTCTTCCGCACTGCCGACGTCCCATTTGGCGCGGGGTCTGACCACTACATCTTCTCCGACCCCACCGTGGGTGTGCCGATGCCGATGCTCATCCAGTGGCCCGACCGCTTCTACCACACCAGCGCCGACACCCCTGACCGCACCGACCCGCGCATGATGGAGCGCGTGGGGCTGCTGGCGGCAGCCTACGCCTGCTGGCTGGCCCAGGCGGGCGAGAAAGAGGCCCACTGGCTGGCCCACGAGATGTCCGCCCACTTCCGCCGCGAGGCCATCGCTGTGGCGCAGGGGGCGGTCACCCGTGCGGATGAAGAGGGAGCCGAAGGCCGGGAGGGACTACGCGAACTGGTGGAGTACCACATCGCCCGCCAGCAGGCCGCCCTGCAGACGGTGCGCCGGCTGGCCGCAGTGGATGTGCAACCTATCGCCGCAAGGGACGCCGCCTTCGCCCGCGCGGAAGCCGCCAGTGCTGCCGAACTGCTGCCCGACGTCCCCCTGCCGCTGCCGCCAGAGGTGGAGGGAGCCAACCTCATCCCCGTGCGCCGCTTCCGCGGACCCACCCAGTACGGCGACAGCGTGGGCCGGCTGGATGAGGCCGGGCGGGATCGCTGGTGGGACCTGCAGCAGCGTATCGGCAAGGTCTCCTTCAACCTGCCGGTGCTGGCCGAGTACTGGGCCGACGGCCGACGCACCATCGCCGAGATCGCCGCCCTGGTGCGCCAGGAGACCGGCCATGAAGCCACCGCACTGCTGACCGAGTACTTCAGTAACCTGGCCGATCTGGGTCTGCTGGAGGTCAGGCAAGAGGCGGGAGAATGAAGTATCCTATTTGACCACGGACGACGGACGATAGACGACAGACCACAGACCACAGGCCACAGACCACAGACCACGGAGGTGGTCCGTGGTCCGTCGTCCGTGGTCCGTGGTCACAATTGCTCAGGAATGGCAGGTGAAACTGATGGAACAACAGACATCCCAGCGAACCTATCGTGGTGACATCAGCCCCGAGGACCTGGCACAAGCCCTGGTCCTTCGCTTCAACACCGGCGACCTCAAGGCCCAGATGGTCGGGCATGCCGACCACGTCCTGGTGCAGATCGCCTCGCGGGACTGGGGATGGGGCGGCCCACAGACAGCCCTGACGGTCGGCATCGCCCGGGTGGAGGGAGGCGTGCAGGTCTCGCTGGGCCAGCAGCGCTGGCTGGGCGCTGTCGCCGACCTGGCGCAGACAGGGCTGATGGCGTTAGTGAATCCCCTTTCTCTCATCACGCGCATCGACGACGTCGCGCGCAGCATTTCCGGCCTCACCCTACCCCAGCAGGTATGGGAGGCGGTGGAGCACTATTGCCAGAGCGTGGGGGCCAGCCTGGGAATGACCGCCGACGAACGGATGATCACCTGCCCCTACTGCGGCGTGGGCAACCCCATCGGCGCGCCGAAGTGCTCGGCCTGCGGCGCACCACTGGGTGAGGCGCAGCCCATTCCCTGCCCGCGCTGCGGGCTGCTGAACAATCCCGCCGGCAACTACTGCGTCCGCTGCGGCGCCGCGCTGCGCGGCGGTCCCCCTGCCCCGGCTGGACGTCCCTTCCAGCGAGGTCCACGCAACCCATAAGCAATGATCATAGGACTTGCGCAGTTGGCGGATAAACCTTTGAAATTCGCCACGAGTTTCACGAATGGACACGAATTTCGTTTCTCTCCATCCGTGAAATTCGCGCAATTCGTGGCAATAAAGATCAACTGCGTAACTTCTATGATCAATGAACAATGGCCAACGAGCCATAAGCAGCGACCCCAGACACAGACCACCACCCATCGGCCATTGGTCATGGGTCATTGACCAATTGGCCATTCTCCATTGACACCCTCCTCAAAGCAAGGTATACTCCCCTGCGATGCGCCTGAAACGACTCGAACTGCAGGGGTATAAGTCCTTCGCCAGCCGGACGGAGTTCGTCTTTCCCTCCGGCATCACCGCCATCGTCGGACCCAACGGCTCCGGCAAGTCCAACATCGCCGACGCCATCCGTTGGGCGCTGGGGGAGCAGAGCCTGCGCTCCCTGCGCGGCAAGACCGGCGAGGACATGATCTTCTCCGGCGGACAGCGCCGCGCCCGCGCCGGAATGGCCGAGGTGCTGTTGACGCTGGACAACAGCGACGGCGGCCTGCCTGTAGAGTATACTGAGGTCACCCTGGGCCGCCGCGCCTACCGCTCCGGCGAGAACGAGTACCTGATCAACGGCGCCCGCGTCCGCCTGCGCGACATCGTCCAGCTGCTGGCCGAAAGCGGCCTCAGCCAACGCACCTACGCCGTCATCGGCCAGGGGTTGGTGGACGCCGCCCTCTCCCTGCGCCCCCAGGAGCGGCGCGCGCTGTTCGAGGAAGCCGCCGGCATCTCCGTCTACCGCCAACAGCGGGAGGAGTCCCTGACGCGCCTGGAGGAGACAGCACGCAACCTGGACCGCGTGCGGGATATCCTCAGCGAGACCACCCCCCGGCTTCGGCGCCTGGAGGAACAGGTCGAACGACTGCAGGAGCACGAGCGGGTCTCCGCTCACCTCCTGCGCCTCCAGCGCACCTGGTACGGCTACCTCTGGGGCCAGGCACAGACAGAGGTCCGCGACGCCCAGGAGCGCGCCACGGCACTGGAGGAGCAACTGTCCACCTACCGCACCGCCGCGGAGGAGGCCTCCCGCCGCCTGGCAACGCTCCGTCAACAACAGGCGGAGTTGCGCGCCGCCCTGAGGGACGACTATCGCCTCACTGCTGACCTCCACGACCGCGCTAATGCGGCCCAACGAGAACAGGCCGCCCTCGCCGAACGGGTCCGCCTACTGACTGCCCAGGGGGAAGAGACCGCCCAGCAGATTGGGCCGTTGCATGCCCAGCAGCAGGCGCAGGCGGAACGCGTCCGCGCCGCGGAGGAACGGGCGGCGGCAGCACAGCAGCAGATGCAGGCGGAAGAGGTACACCTGGCCGCGTTGGAGCGAGAGACCCACCGGCTGCGCCTGCAGGCCCAGGAACAGGCCGCCCGTCAGGCGCAGGTGCAACACGAACTCGCCGCCACGCGCACCCGACGGGAGCAGGCGGAACGGAGCCTGGCGGATCTGCGCGCCGCCCGCGCCCGCCTGGAGGCGGAACAGGAATTGCTGGCCCGCCTGCGCCAGGAGCAGAGCGGCCTGAACGAAGGGATGCGCACACTTCTGCGTGCCGACCTGCCCGGCGCTCAGGGATTATTGAGTGGCCTGTTGCGCGTCCCAACAGAGTGGGAGAAAGCCGTGGAGGCGGCGCTCGGCGCACGCCTGCAGGCCCTGGTGGTCCATGGCTGGCCCGCTGTCGAGGCCGCCCGGACCCATCTCGAGCACGGGGCACGGGCGCTGCTGGTGCTGCGCGACACACCCCCTCCCCAACACTGGGACCCGCCCCCCGGCGCACTCCGCGCCGCCGACGTCGTCACCGCCGCGCCGGACCTGCGCCCCACGGTGGAGGCGCTTCTGGGCCGTACCCTGCTCGTCGAAGACCTGGAAGCCGCCCGCCGGCTACAGCCTGTACTTCCACCCGGCGGGCAGGTAGCCACCCGCGACGGGGAGGTATTCGCCGCCGACGGCACGGTCGCCCTGGGCAGCGGGGACGGAGGGGTGTTGGCCCAGGAACGGGCCTGGCAGACGCTCCCCCAGCGGCTGGAGGACCTCCGTCGCCAGCAGGAAGCGCTGGAAGCCGACCTGACCCACACGGCCGAGAGGGCCGCCGTGCTGGAGGCCGCCCTCCAGGAAGCCAGCCAGCAGGCCACGCAGACAGCCCAGGCGCTGACGCAGGCTGAAAGTGGGCCACTGGCCCAGGCACGCACACGCCTCGCCCTGGCCCGCCAGGAGGTAGAGAACCAGCGCACCCTCCTCCAAAAAGAAAAAGCAGCCCTCGAGCGGCTCAACAGCCAGATTGCCAGCCACCGGGCGCGCCTGGAAAGCCTGAAAGCAGAGCGCACCGCCGCTGAGCAGCGGCTTGCCCAATTGCAACAGGAGACGCAGCGTTCGGCGCGGGAACTGGCCGAGACCCGCAGCCGTATCGCGCCCGCCGAAGAGCGGCTCGGCGCACTGGGACGCGAGCAGGAGCAGGCCGAAGAGGCCGAACGTCAGGCTCAAGAACGGTTCCGCCGCGCCGAGGAGATGGCCGTCAGCGCCCGCCTGGAACTCGCCCGCAGCCAGGACCGCCTCACCCGCCTGCAGGAGCGCATCGAGGAGGACCTGGGACTGGTGGAACTGGAGGTCACCGATCAGGTCACCGCGCGGACGCCGCTGCCGCTGCACCCCTTCGTCTCCGCCCTCCCCACCGTCGAGGCGCTTCCGGAAGGACTGCAGGAGGAGATCGGCCGACTCAAGGCCCGCCTGCGCCAGATCGGCCCGGTCAACCCCAACGCGGTACAGGACTACGAGGAAAACGCCCAACGCCACCGCTTCCTCTCCGAACAACTGGCCGACCTGGAAGCAGCCTCGGCGCGACTGCATGAGGTCGTGGCCGAACTCGACCGGATGATGGAACAGGCCTTCCGCGAGACCTTCGACGCCGTCGCCGCCGCCTTCGAGGAGACCTTCACCACGCTCTTCAACGGGGGAACCGCTCATCTGGAACTGACCGAGCCAGACGACCTGCTCAACTCCGGCGTGGACATCGTCGCGCGGCCGCCGGGGAAGCGGTTACAGAGCCTGGCGCTCCTGTCGGGCGGCGAGCGGGCGCTGACCGCAGCAGCGCTCATCTTCGCCATCCTCCGCGTCCGCCCCACCCCGCTCTGTGTGCTGGATGAGGTGGACGCGATGCTGGACGAGTCGAACGTGGCCCGCTTCCGCCGCATGCTGGAAGACCTGTCGCAGAAGACGCAGTTCATCGTCATCACCCACAACCGCGCCACCGTCGAGGCCGCCGCGACGGTCTACGGCGTCTCGATGGGCTCGGAGGGGGTATCACAGGTGGTGTCGCTGCGGATGGAAGAGGTGGTGGAATGAGCCGCGTCGCGGTATTGACCACCGGCGGCACGGTGGCGATGCGTCACGACCCACAGGCCGGCGGCGCGGTGCCCGCGCTCAGCCCCGACGACCTGGCCGCCGTCCTCCCCGCTGGCGCGCCACCCCTGGCCACGGAGGCGATCTGCAACCTGCCCAGTTCCCACTTCACGCTGGAGACCCTCTGGCACATCCGCGCGCGGGTCGCCGAATGGGCCGCCCGGCCGGACGTGGACGGGGTGGTGGTCACTCACGGAACCGATACGCTGGAGGAGACCGCCTACCTGCTCGACCTGACCGTGCCCGGCGAGAAGCCTTTGGTGGTGACCGGCGCGATGCGCGCTGCCTCCGACCCCGGCGCAGACGGCCCGGCCAACCTCTGGGCAGCGATACGGGTGGCCGCATCCCCTGCTGCACGCGGTCTGGGCGCGCTGGTGGTGCTCAACGATGAAGTCCATGCCGCCCGCTACGTCGCCAAGACCGACACCCACTCCACCGCAGCATTCCAATCCCCCGGTTGGGGCCCCCTGGGACGGGTCGAACCGGACGGCCTCCGCCTGGCCTGGCGGGTGGAGCGTCGGGTCATGGACTGCCCACGGCTGGAGGAGCGCGTCGCGCTGGTCACGCTGGCCGTCGGGATGGCGGCCCATCCGCTGGAAGATGCTGTGGCGCGCGGGGCGCGGGGCGTGGTGTTGGAGACGCTCGGTGGGGGACGGGTACCGCCGTGGTGGCTGCCCGTCATCGAGAGAGCGGTGCGCGAAGGCGTTGCCGTAGTCGTCACCAGCCGCTGCCCCGCCGGGGTTGTGGGGGACACCTATGGCTACGAAGGGGGGTACCAGACCCTGCGTCGCCTGGGCTGCCTCTTCTCTCCGGGGCTCAATGGCCCCAAAGCGCGCGTCCGGCTGATGGCTGTGCTGGGTGCAGCGGAAGGGCCCGCCGAGGTGGCGAGGCTCTGGAACGGCTGACGGACGATGGACGACAGATCACGGACCACGCAATACGTAACACGTAAAACGTAAAACGTAAAACGTAAAACGGGGGGACAATCTGGAACCGCTAGACCTGGCCCATAAGATTGTGGACATTGTCACGGAGAAGAAGGCGGAGAACATCCTGCTGTTAGATGTCCGCGAAGTGGCGGTGTTCACCGACTTTTTCATTATCTGCTCCGCGACGAGTGAGCGACAGGTGGAGGCGTTGCGCTCCGCCATCCGCGAGGAGACGAAAGCCGCCTTGCGTGTTGTCCCACTCAATGTGGAGGGGGAGGCCTCATCGGGCTGGGTGCTGATGGACTACGGCTCGGTGATCGTCCACCTGTTCAGCCCCGAAGTGCGCGCCTACTACAACCTGGAAGGGCTGTGGCGCGACGGACGGGTGATCGTGCGCATCCAATGAGAGGCAGGAACCTATGACACAGGACTTCAGTGAAGGGCCGCCGCTGACCGTTGGAGAGGTAGCCGCGCCACGCCCGGCCCAGGGGCTGCGGCGCCTCCCGGCATACCTCTCGCTGACCAAGCCGCGGCAGACGATGCTCCTGCTGCTGACCGGGGTCTGCGCCTACGCGCTCACCCTGCCCGGCGCGGTGCGGTGGACGGAACTGCTGCTGGGCGGGCTGGCGTTGTGGACGACCATCTCCGGCTGCACGGTGCTCAACATGTTGGCCGACCGCGACATTGACGCGCGGATGGGGCGAACGGCGCGTCGCCCCCTGCCCGCCCGCCAGGTCTCATCGAGCGCTGCGCTGCGCTTTGGGCTGGCCCTGTCGCTGCCCGGACTGGCGCTGGCCTGGCTCCTGCAGCCGCTGTTCGGGTTGCTGGTCAGCCTGGGCTTCGCGCTCGACCTGGGAGTGTATACGCTGTGGCTCAAGCGACGCACCCCGTTCTCCATCCTGCTGGGCGGCCTCTCTGGCGGGATGCCGGCGCTGGCTGGCCGTGCCCTGGCGCTGGGGCGCGTGGATACCGTGGGATTGCTGCTCGCCGCGGGGGTGTTGCTGTGGATTCCCGCCCACATCCTCACCCTGGCCAGCCGTTACGCTGCGGAGTATCGTCTGGCTGGCGTTCCCGTCTGGCCGGAGGTGTACGGGCCGCGGGCGACGCGACGGTTGGTGGCCGGGGCGACCTTCAGTATGGCCGTGGTGTTGTGTGTGGCAGGGTGGTTGCTTCACATCCACCCAGTGGCCCTGGTGACCCTGGGGTTGATGGGGGTTGGCCTTTCCGGCCTGGCGGTGGCGGTCCTGCTGCGCCCCGTGGAGCGGTTGAACTGGGCGCTGTTCAAGGCCGCCTCATTCTACATGCTGGGCTCGTTCCTGTGCCTGACGCTGGGGACCCTCGGCTGACCCGGTGTGGTCGCCGGCCTGCGCGTGCATCCGGCGGTTGAAGCCGCGGACAATGGCTGCAAAGGCCGCCAGCGCGGCCTATGAGCCGCCATTCGCAAACAGCCGCAGTACCTTCGCCGCTGCCGCCGAACCGTGACCGACCGCCTCCGGGATGTCCATCGGCCCAGTCACCGTCCCGGCCAGGAAAATCCCGGGGCGGTTCGTCTCCACCGGCAAGATGTTCCCGTCCGCCGGGACAAGCCAGCCCCGCTCGTCAATCTCCACGCCCAACATCTCCGCCAGTCGCCGCGTGGTGGGGCGCGGGATGAGCGCCGGGGCCAGCACCACCAGGTCGGCAGCGATGCGCACCTGTTGACCGCTCAGCGTGTCGGCCCCCCAGACCATCACCCGTTCCCCGTCGCGGAAGATGCGCGACACCTTGCCGCGCAGGTAGACCACCCGGTCTTCCTCCATCGCCCGCTGAGTGAACTCGTCATACCGCTTGCCGCCGGCGCGGATGTCAATGTAGAAGACGTAGGCCTGGCCATCATGGACGCGGTGCCGGTAAAGAATGGCCTGCTTGGCCGCGTACATGCAGCAGATTTTCGAGCAGTGCGGGTTGTGCCGCTCCGGCGCGCGGGAGCCGGCACATTGGACGAAGACTACCTCCATCGGCACCTTGCCATCCGACGGGCGGCGCACCTGGCCGGCGGTGGGGCCAGAGGCTGAAAGGAGCCGCTCGAAGCCCAGCGCGTCGATCACATCTGGCACCTGCCCCCCACCATACTCCGGCATGTTCTCCAGCCCATACAGGTCGTAGCCCGTCGCCAGGATGATCCCCCCCACCTCCGTCTCGATGAAGGTGTCCTCCTGGTCATAGGCCAGCGCGCCGGTGGGGCAGAACTTCTCGCAGATACGGCACTTGCCGCGCTCGAAATAGATGCAGGAAGCGCGGTCAATCACCGGCTTGTTCGGCACCGCCTGCGGCGAGAGGGTGTAGATGGCTTTCCGCTCTCCCAGGCCGCGCTGGAACTCCGCCGGCACCTTACGCGGGCATTTCTCCTGGCACAGGCCGCAACCGGTGCACTTCTCCCAGTCCACGTAGGCCGCGCGGCGACGGATGCGCACCTGGAAGTGGCCGGCCTCGCCGCTGACCGACTCGACGTCGGAGTAGGTCAGCAACTGGATGTTCTCGTGATGCCCCACCTCGACCGTGCGCGGGGTAAGGATGCACTGGGAGCAGTCCAACGTGGGGAAAGTCTCCGAGAGTTGGGCCATGCGCCCGCCGATGGAGGGGAGTTGTTCGACCAGGACAACCTGATGGCCGGCGTTGGCCACGTCGAGGGCGGCCTGCATGCCAGCGATGCCAGCGCCAACAATCAGCACGCGGGGGACAGGGGTCTGTTGTGCCATACGCTCCTCGTTCAGGGTGAAGGTTGAGCCATATTGTAGTGCAGGTGAAGGTTTATGGCAAGGGGCACACATCTCTCCCCCTTCTCCCCCGCTGAGGGGGGAGAAGGGGGAAGGGGGATGAGGG
>DAOTYX010000207.1:0-1978 GCA_034434635.1 Anaerolineae bacterium
GCCTCAGGCCCGCTTCTATATCGTCGGCTCCGACCCGCCGCCGGACATCCTGGCTCGCCAGGACGGAGAGCGGGTCTTCGTCACCGGCTACCAGGCCGATCTGGTGCCCTGGTATCGTGCGGCCACGGTCTTCGTCTCGCCGCTTCTGGTCGCGGGGGGACTGTTACAGAAAGTGTTGGACGCGCTGGCGATGGGAGTGCCGGTGGTGGCGACGACGGTGAGCAACCACGGCGTGGGGGCCACTCCCGGCGAACACCTGCTGCTGGCCGACGAGCCCGCGGCCTTCGCCGACGCGGTGGTGCGCCTGCTGGAGGAGCCGGCCCTGCGCGAACGCATCGGCCAGGCCGCGCGGCAGTTCGTCCATGAGCGGTACGACCTGGAGGCCGCCGTCGCGCAGTGGTCGTCGAGGTGCGACAGAGCCGCGCTTCAGGGGTAGAACCGACTCGAGCCTGCCCCTCGCTTTTCTGCCACGAATTGCACGAATTGAGCGAAGGAATTCGCTCAATTCGTGCAATTCGTGGCCAAAAACCCTACACCAACGCGCCGCGCGCCGTCCGCGCGGCCAACGCCCGTGCCGCCCACAGGAGACCGATAATCACAGCCAGTGCCAGGAGGAGCAGCGCCGTCCCCAGCGTCAGGATCACCAGACCAGCCAGCATCATGCGCGACAGGTCCTCCGGGTGGATGATCCCATACAGCGCACCGGCTACCGTCCCCAGCACCAGGCCGTTCCAAGTGGCGTGCAGGGCGAACGAGCCGACGTAGGCCAGCAGCAGCCGCCAGGGCCGCCGGGTGGTCCATAACTGGCCCCACCCCCAGCCCATCAACCCACCCGTGGCGCAGTGCATGAAGGTCGCCGCCAGGCGGCTGAGCGCTGCCGCCGTCCAGAGCGGACCCGCCACGCTGCCGTTGAGCAGGTTCTCCACCAGGGCGAAGCCTGCGCCGCTGGCTACCCCCAGCAGAAAGGCACGGGGCGGAGAGGGACGTAGGTAGAGGCCGGCCAGCCCCACTGCCAGCGTCTTCGCTGCCTCTTCGATCAGCGGCGTGGCGACGGAGATGAAGAGCAGCGCCACCAGCAGGTTGGTCGGCGTCAGGAGCCTGCTGAGCACCTGCGGATCGAGCAGGGTTTCCATATCGCCGAACTGCTCCGGCAACTGCCGCAGCCCCTCCAGTCCACCAGGGATCAGCCCGGCCAGCAACGCCAGCAAGAGGGCGAAGGCCAACAGCCCGCCCTCAGCGGCCATTGCCAGGCCGATGCCGAGGGTGGCCCCGCCCAGCAATCCGCTGGTCACGTCGCGCCAGGTGCCGCTGATGCCGCGCATCACTCCGCCCACGCTTCCCAGAGCCAGGGTGGGCAGCATCAGCATGGCGAGGATACCCAGGGGGACAGAGAGACAGGTGAGGGAAGGGGCCAGCAACGAGGTGACCAGGCCGACAACCAGCAAGGCAAGGAAGACCAGCCACAGGAGCCAGGCACGACGGGGGTAGAAAGGCCGGAATGGCCACCTCGGCCGGCTCGAGGGAACGACCGAGGAGGGCGTGGGGCCAACAGGCAGCACGCCCTCCTCGAGAGGCTCCCCAGGAAGCACCGGCTCGCTCATCGCTCCTCGATGAGGATGGTCTCGATGACATCCCCCGGCGGAGCGGAGGGGTTGGAGGGGTCGCGGGGGCTGATGTTCTGCAGCACGTCCAGCCCCTCCACCACCCGCCCGATGATGGTATAGCCACCGTCGAGGGCCGGCTGAGGGGCAAGGGTGATGAAGAACTGGCAACTGCCGGTGTTCGTGCCGGGGCGGGCGTTGGCAATGCCCACTACGCCAGCGGCGTCGTAGTGCAGGTTGGGGTCAATCTCGTCATCGCACTGGTAGCCAGGGTTGCCGATGCCGATGTTGAGCGGGTCGCCAGCCTGGGCCACAAAGTCAGGGATGACGCGGAAGAAGGTCAGGCCGTCATACCACCCCTCACGGGCCAGGAAGAC